>JAJDNY010000113.1 GCA_022340425.1 Desulfobacteraceae bacterium
TCAATTGTTTTTGATTCTGGCGATTTTGGCTTTTCTGCCGCTGAGTTCGATGGCCGGCAGCGCCACTTTGAACTGGCAGCCGAATCCCGAAAACGACCTTGACGGCTACCGCGTGTACTACGGCACCTCCTCCCGCACCTATGGCCCGCCGCTGAATGTGGACACCACCACCTGCACCCTGGACCCGCTTTCCGAGGGCGCGACCTACTATTTTGCCGTTACGGCGTATGACACCTCGGGAAACGAAAGTGGCTTTTCGACTGAAGTCCACAAGAGCATCAATGACGGCACCATTCCCACCATTGCGCTGTCCTCGCCCACCAGCGGCGGCAGCTACGCCACGGGGAACTCCTCCCTGACGGTGAGCGGCACGGCGGGCGACAACGTGGGGGTGACGCAGGTGACCTGGAAAAACGACCGCGGCGGCAGCGGCACGGCCAGCGGCACGAGCAGCTGGTCGGTCAACGGCATTCCGCTTTCTGTCGGTACCAACACCCTGACCTTCACGGCCAAGGACGCGGCCGGCAACAACGGCAGCAAGACCTTGGTGGTGACCTACAGCGCCCCCGACACCACGGCCCCGACGGTATCGCTCAGCACCCCCACCAGCGGCGGCAGCTACGCCACCGAAAGTGCCGCAATGATGGTTACCGGCACGGCGACGGACAACGTGGGCGTGACGCAGGTGGCCTGGAGCAACGACCGCGGCGGCAGCGGCACGGCCAGCGGCACCGGCAGTTGGACGGCGGCCAGCATAGCGCTTCACGAGGGAGTTAACAATTTGACCTTTACGGCCGAGGACAAAGCCGGCAACCAAGGCAGCAAAACGCTGGCCGTGACTTACACGGCGCCCGTCCAGGCGTCCTCGGATCAGGTGGTCCCGGCGGTGCGGATTGTTTCCCCCACCAGCAGGTCAAACTATTTTTCGCGGATTCGAAGCGTTGATCTGGCCGGAACGGCTTTCGACAATAACCAGGTGGCAAAAATCACCTGGCAGAATTCACGCGGTGAAACGGGTACCGCCTCCGGAACGCAAAATTGGGCCGTCACCGGGATCCCGCTGGATCGCTGGATCAATACGGTCACCATCACCGCCCACGATGCTGCCGGCAACACCAACACGGCGAGTCTCAGAGTTTTCTGCTGGCGTTGAGAATTCTAAAAACCCCGGAGGGCGCCGCCCCCCGGGGTTTTCAGCCTTTCAGTCGGGAGTTGCCGCGGCCCCTCGGGCCGGCAGCTCCCGGCACTTTTTGAGCGTCCCACGAACCTTAAAATAGCGTTTCGAAACTGGAATTATATATGGTATGCTTTATGTGAATACAATCTTGGAATTTTTAACCCCACCGCAACCCTCTCCCAGCGGGAGAGGGAGTTCGAGGGAAGCGAAATCAATGACCCTTCGAAATATAAAATAAAAATGGTCTTTAAATTTTTCAAAAAGCGACACGCCCCGCACCGGTCCCCTTGAGCCCATGCCGACATTTCGATGCAAGTTCGCGACCCCCGCCGGCAGCGTCGTTGAAAAGACATTGATTGCCGACAACAAAAGCGCCCTCAAAGATTTTCTGGAGGAAGAAGGCAATTTTGTTCTCAAGATTCACGGTACCGAACGGATCCTTGCGGGTTTCAGGTGGCGAGGGCGTCGCAAGCCGTTTCGTCTGAGAGATTTTCTCTCCTTCAACCAGGAATTTGCGGTCCTGATCAAGGCGGGGCTGCCCATTTTGAGCGCCCTGGACACGGTTTTGGAAAGAAGCGGCAACAGCGATCTTTATGATCTGCTCAGAGAGGTGCGAAACGATGTTTCCACAGGCGAGTCGTTATCCGGGGCCTTCGGCAAATTTTCATCCGTTGTATCCAGTCTTTACGTGGCCTCCCTGCAGGCCGGTGAAAAAAGCGGAAGCATTTCCCTGGCAATCTCGCGCTATATCGCCTACATAAAAAAAATGCTGGCCATTCGCCAGAAAGTGATAACGGCATCCATATATCCCGCGATTTTAACAACGGTGTCGGTTTTTGTCCTCGTGTTTCTGATGGTGTTTGTGGTGCCGACCTTCACCGCAGCCTATTTCGATTCCGGCACCCAGCTGCCGGCCATAACGGTTGTATTGGTGGCCGTCAGCCACGCCCTGAAAAACAATATTTATTGGCTCATCTTGCTTGCCGCGGGGTGTTGGGCGGGCTTGACCTACGCCAAAAGGAGCACGACGGGCAAACGCTTTCTGGATCGGTTGAAGCTTCGTACACCGCTTCTTGGCGACATCTTTTTGACGTACTATATCTCACGGTTGGCCAGGACGCTTGCCACGGTTCTTGCCAGCGGGATGCCCCTGGTGGATGCGGTGCGCATCGCATCCGGGACGATGGACAATTCTTTCCTGAAAGAAACGATTCAAAGGGTGGTCAAGCTGCTTGAAGAGGGGGGCGGGTTTGCGGCTTCTCTCGAGCGGGTTCAGGTTTTTCCGACGATGGCGATAAGAATGGTCGATGCCGGCGAAAGCGGTGGCGCCCTGGAAGCGGTGCTGGACGACGTTGCAGACTTCTACGAAATGGACGTCGACGCCAAGCTGACAGTGCTCACCTCGGCGATTGAACCGGCCCTCATGGTCATCATGGGGCTGTTGATCGGCTTTATCGTGCTGGCAATGTATCTGCCGATTTTCCAACTGGCCGGTGCCATTTAGACACGGCCGCTTCACCCCGTAAATTACGCCATTCCAGCCACCGGCTTCGAAAACCGATCACGTTAAAACTGAATAAAAATGTCCGTTAAAGCCTACAAAAAATTAAAATTCGGCGATCTCGCGATCAAGATGGGGTTCATGACCCGGAAGCAGCTGGATTATGTGACCTCCAAAAAGAATATCACCAAGCAGCGCATCGGCCATATCTGCCTGCAGGAAGGACTGGTCGACGACGAGATCATCGCCCAGATTACAGCCGCCCAATTCTCCTACGATTATGTCCAGATCGACGGCATCGAAGACCCCACCCTGCTGGAATTGGTGCCGCTGGAGTTCATGACGCGCTATCAGTTCGTGCCCTACCGGCGCGAGGGGGACACCCTGGTGATCGCCATGGCGGACCCGATGAATTTCCTGAAGGCCATCGATGCCTTGGAAATGCTGCTGGATTTAAGCGTCGCCATCGTCGTCGTCAGCGAAACCCGAATCAAAAACCTCCTCAAAAAAATAGAAACCTCCCGCAGTGTGCTGGATTCGGTTTCCGATGACATGCGCCTTTCGCTGGTTCGTGAATCCGACAAGGGCGAGGATATTCTCAGCCTGGAGAAGCTCTCGGCGGAAGAAAGCCCAATCGTCAAACTGGTGAATTCCACCATTCTGGATGCAATCAACAAACGGGCCAGCGATATCCACATCGAAACCTCCGAGCAGGGTGTTATCATCCGCTACCGTATCGACGGAATGCTTCACCAGGCGACCGATCCGCTGGATGTTCAGCATCAGGGCACCATCGTTTCGCGCATCAAGATCATGTCCGAGCTGGACATATCCGAAAAACGCATCCCCCAGGACGGTCGCTTCAAACTCAAGGTCCAGGACCGTTACATCGACTTTCGGGTTTCCATCCTGCCGACCATTTTTGGAGAGGATGTGGTGATCCGCATCCTTGACCGGGAATCGCTCGCCGCCGATGTTGGCGAATTCAAGCTCGAAAGCCTGGGGCTGCCCGCGCGCGAGATGCACCGCATTCGGCGGATGATCCAGGCGCCTTACGGGATGTTCCTGATGACCGGTCCCACCGGCAGCGGCAAAACCACGACGCTTTACATGGCGATTTCAGCGGTCAACAGCACCGAGGCCAAAATCATCACCATCGAAGATCCCGTTGAATACCAGCTGAAGGGCATCGTTCAGATTCCCGTCAACGAAAAAAAAGGGTTGACCTTCGCCCGGGGGCTGCGTTCCATTTTGCGGCACGACCCGGACAAGATTCTCGTCGGCGAAATCCGGGATTCCGAAACCGCCCAGATCGCACTGCAGTCGGCCCTGACCGGGCACCTGGTTTTCACCACCGTGCATGCCAACAGCGCCTTCGAGGTGATCAACCGCTTCATCCACATGGGCATCAAGCCCTACAATTTGATGGCTGCCTTGAATTGCATCGTGGCCCAGCGGTTGATGCGAACCCTGTGCGTCTGCCGGGAGCCGGTGACCTATTCCCAGGCCCAACTGGCCGAGTGGGGGCTGGCCCCCGCGCGCTACCGGGAGCATGTGTTCTACGAGGCCAAGGGGTGCGATCTCTGCAAAGGCACCGGCTACAAGGGCCGCAAAGCCATCATCGAACTCATCGAAATGGATGACGTCATTCGCGAGCTCTTCATTCAAAAAGCGCCGCTTGCCGAGCTCAAAAAAACGGCGGCGGCAGCCGGCACCGTGTTTCTGAGAAACGCCGCCCTGGCAGAGGTTATTGGAGGGCAAACAACCTTCAAGGAAGCCAACCGGGTCACGTTCATCGAGCCCGAAGGTTGTATGATCGAAACGCAATGAACTTTGAGCGTACCCCAGAAAGCGGACTTTTCGGAACCGTCAATTGTGATGAACCAGTAAAAATTCAAAATCCAGACAGTTTCGTAAAAAGGTCAAGTTCAAGGTGCGCAAATCTCGAGGAGTGAGGCGTACACCTCTACGCCGCAGCGACTTCGAGATGCAGCGCAACGCAGAAATTGGGCTTTTTACGGAACTGTCAATTGTGAACAGCTGCTCTATGCGTTTACCTATAAAGGACCGGCTGGTGCCGATGATCTCCTATTTCAGGCAAAACTATGTCGGCATCGAAATCAGTTCGACCTCCGTCAAGCTCGCCCAGGTCGAAAGATCCAAAGACGGTTGGCGGCTTTTGCACCACAAACGTGTGGCACTGCCCGAGACGACCCTCCAGGCCTCCTTTCGGACGCAAAATATTCTGGACAAGCCCAAACTGACCGAGGTCTTGCGGGAAGTCTTGGCCGGGCTCGACCAGCGGCCTGCCCGGGTGGGGCTTTCGATCCCGAATGAAAACGTCAAATTGTCCATCCAGAAATTCGATGCCCTTCCGGGCAGCCGTCCGGAAGTCGAGAAAATGATCGCCTGGTGGGCCGAAAAAACCTTTCGTTTTCCGCCCAATTCCGCCCAGATTTCATTTCAGCCGGCCGGTCGGGCAACCGCCGGCAGCCAGCGGCTGCTGGTATCCATCGGCAACCGGGAGGTGATCCGGGAATACGAGAGGGCTTTGCAGGAGGTTAAGCAGGAAGCCGAGGTGATTCGGCCCGCCCGGATCAACCAGTTTAACTTTTACCGAAGCCTTTTGCCCGACGCGGGTACCATTGCTTACCTTGGCTTGTTCGAAAACTTCTTCTGCCTCTTCGTTTTTGAAGATGCCCGGTTGACTTTTTATCACGGCGTCAAACGTGGCTTTTCAAATCTCCATTTTTTCCAGGATGTGGACATGACCATGCAGCATTACCTGGGGTTGAACCCGGATGGCGAAATCGAAAAACTGTTCGTTGCCAGCCAGGTCGGGTTTCATCGCGAATTGGAGGAGGTGTTTAAAAATCTCAGCGACATGAAGGTGGAAATTTTAAATGAGAACAGCCTGATCGCGATTCCTTCGGGGCCATCCGAGGAGGCTGATTCACGCGTGTTGGCTGGCACCTATGCGGCTGCCGTCGGTGCGGCGCAAAGCCTTTCGCTCATTGGAGAATGATTCGATTTGGACGCGATCAAAATCAACCTGGCGACCTTCGATTTTCGTTACCAGCGTATCGCCCGACTCGTGCTGATCGGGGTTGCGGCTTTCGTGCTGCTGGTTTCAGTCAATGCCATCCGGATCTGGTTTCAAAACCAGGGCCGGCTAGCGGCCCATCGACAAAAAATCGAGCGTCTCGAAAGCAGTCTGGCCGAACAACGCGGCCAGCAGAAAGCCCGGGCAGACCGAGGCGGTGGCGGAGAACCTGAAAAAATTGAAAACAACATCATCCGAATTTCGCGATTGGTGGCACGGGATGTCTTCCCCTTTGACCGCCTCCTGGATATGCTGGAAGCCAATCTGCCGGACGGGGTCCACCTGGGGCGCCTGGAGGCAAACGAGACCATCGGCGCCGTCCTGCTGGAGGGCGTTGCCGAGTCTATGGACCGGGTCACTGTTTTCGTCAACCAACTCGAGTCGCTGGAGGAAGTCAGCCGCATCGCCCTTTCCAAGCTCACCTTCCAGGATGAGAAGGACGGAAATTCAGCCCCAGGCCCGCAGCAGATTTCCTTCGTGATCGAGGGGAACCTCGCCCTTGAAACTTTTTTGCCGGCGGAAACCTATGGTCACCTGGCTTCAATTCTGAAAGCCCCGATCGCCGCGTCTGTGAAGGAAAAGTAGGATGGAGTTTGAACGTTTTCTGGCGGCTGCCCGAAAAAGTCGGGTCCTCTGGGGGCTCTGTTTGCTTTTGCTGATGCTCAACGCCGGTTTTTACGTTTTTTTCATCCGGGGTCAGCAGCAGCAGATTCGCGACCTGCAAACCCGGTATTCCCGTCAGCGTGCTGAACTGGCACAGTTTTCCAAGACTTTCGGCAGCGGTGAGCTGTACGCCAAACGTGTGGCCGTGCTGGAAGCCTTTCAAGACCATTTGCCTCAGAAGATCGCCTTCACCGAAAAGGCCGCTGAAATTGACGCGCTATTGCAAAAAAACGGCCTGCGGGTTGAAAAAATGAGTTTCGCTCCCAGCGAGGCCAAAGAGCTGGGGCTCTGGAAATACGCCACCTCCCTGGCGGTTAAAGGGTCTTATGCCAGCTTGAAGGCCTTTCTGGCAGATCTCCAGAACTCCCCCAGTCTCTTTGCGATCGAAAAACTGGGGTTCGAAAATGACCCGGCAAATAAGGGCGCACTTCAGATGACCCTGAACATTTCAACCTTTTTTCGATGATCCCCGATACGGCGGCGGTTTGATGGACAACAAAAAGAAGCTTCTCACCGTTTTGCTTTTCGTTCTGGCCGCGCTGCTGGTCTACCGTTTGATGAACCCGTTTCGTCAGCAGCGGGTGGATCAGCTGACTTACACCGGCAAGAGCGCCGGGGAGAGCCGTCTGGTGGACTCACAGAATTCCCCGATGGGGCTGCCCCAAGAGGCCGATTTTCTCCTGACGCTGCTGCAACACCCCCCGGAGCGTTCCGGGCGGGTAACCAACCCCGGTTTTTGGGGGCCCGGCGACCGGCCGCCCCAAGGCGAATCGGCGCCGCCGGAAACCGAGCCGGATTCGGATGCCGGGGCCGATTCGGCCAACGCGACGCTTGATCCCACGCTTCAGGTAAAGCAGGACCTGAGCCAGTTTCGGATTTTCGGCTTCTTTAAAAGCCGCGGGGAGCTTGCCCTTTTCATGGAGCGCGGCAAGGAAATTCTCGTTGTCCGCAAAGGCGACCGGATCGATGGGGTATACCTGGTGGCGGATATTACCCCCCAGGTTTTGACCATCCGGGCGGAAAATATCGATGAGGCGGTTCATATCGATTTGGGTGAATTTTGACGGGGCCTACCAGGCGGTGCAGCGCCACATCGGCAACGATCTCTAGTCGCATTGCGGTGCGGTGCGGCGGTCGGGTTTTTTTAAGAAACTGTCAACTTAAAAGAACGGATAAGGCATGATGAACAGTTTTCGGTTAAACCTTTTGGTGGTGAAGAGTGCTGGCGCACCCGCGTTTCGGACCGCAGCCGCAATTGGGGCCTCGAAACCGTTCTGCAAGCTGACGCCCGTAAAACAGCCGGTCGCTTTTGCCTTGCGGATGCTGCTGCTGCTGGCGGTTCTGACCGCACTCTGCGGATGCAGCGCCACCACCTCTCTTATGGACGAAGGTAAGCAATCCGCCACGGCCGGCGACTGGGACAGCGCCGTTAGAAGTTATCAGCAGGCCTACCAGGAAAACCCCAACAACCCGGAAATCAAGCTGCTCTTGAACCGGGCCCGGGGGGAGGCCTCGCGGTATCACAAGGCCCGAGGGGAGGTACTTTTAGAGAACAGGCGCTTCAATGAGGCCATCGGCGAGTTTCAGATCAGCATCAGCATGAATCCGGCCAACATCCGGGCGGGCGAACTGCTGCTGAAAGCCCGCAACCTCAAGGAGGCCGACCATTACTTCACCAAGGCCGAAACCATGGTCAAGGTCGAAAAATATGACCAGGCCCGGGAGCTTTTTCAAAAGGCCCTGGAGTTGAATCCCGACAGCCAAGACGCCCGCGAGGCACTGTCTTATTTTGAAAAAAAGGAAGCGTTCCCCCCAAAGTTCAATCTGAAGCTGAAATCCCGCGCCCCGATCTCTTTGAAATTCAAAAACTCCCCGATTCTCAACGTGTTCGAGGTGCTCACGAAGCTTTCCGGGATCAATTTCATTTTCGACAAGGACCTGCAGGACAACCGGGTGACGCTTTTCATGACCGATGTGTCTTTTGACCATTTCCTGGAGGTGCTGCTGAAAACCAGCAACCTGGCCGCCAAGGTGGTGGATGAAAAAACCATGATGGTGTATGCCAAGACCCCCGCAAAGGGGAAGGAATACCAGGATCTTCAAATCCGTACCTTTTACCTGAGCACCTTGGAGGCGCCGAAAGTGGTCGAGATGTTGTCCAAAATTTTCAAGAGCGATGACATCAGCGCCAATGAGCAATTAAACACCGTCGTGGTCCGGGGACCCAAGGAAGTCATCGAACTGTCCGGAAAAATCATCGAAGCCAATGACCGCGCCCCGGCCGAGGTCCTGCTGAATATCGAGATTCTTGAGGTCAGCCGTACAAAAGAAAAGCAGCTTGGCCTGGATTTCAACCCGTATTCCCTGACCCTGGGGGTCGGGGAGTCGGCCCCCAACATCAGTTCCGACTCCACCTTCGCCAATCTGGCGTCCCTGGGGGCTTTGGGGGATATTACCAGCAACGAGCTTCTGCTGGCGGTTCCGACGGTGACCCTGAACTTCCTCAAACAGGACACGGATACCCGGATTCTGGCCAAGCCGCAGCTGAGGGTTCGCAACCGGGAAACTTCCTCGATTCTGATCGGCTCGCGGGTCCCCCTGCGCACCAACCGGCGGGTGGACACCACCGGTGTGGTCACCAATGATTTCCAGTACTTCGATATCGGCGTGAAAGTGAATGCGGAGCCGACCATCAACCTCCACGGGGAAATCTCCTTGAAACTGACCCTGGAGCTCAGTGCGCTGGGACCCAATATCGGAACTGCCGATGACCCCCAGTATGAAATCCTGACCCGGACCGTCAACACGGTGATGACCGTCCGGGACGGCGAGCCGGTCATCGTCGGCGGCCTGATCCAGGAGGACGAGCGCACCACCGTTCGAAAGCTGCCCTTCCTGGGGGAGGTTGCAGCCATGGGAAGCATTTTTTCCAACACCGAATCGCGGGCGAACGAAACCGATGTCCTCTTCACCTTCACCCCGATGCTTGCCAGGGCCCAGGAAGTGCCCGGGACCGACGTGCAGGCCTTTTGGTCGGGAAGCGAACAGGACTATTCCCTCAGAGAGCCCTACAGCAGTTATCTGGACAGAAAACAGCAGTACCGCGAAAAACCGGAGAAGGGCCTCTTGGAACACCTCAACCGGCGCGGCCGGGAGGCATCCGCCGGGGACCTGCCGGGGGGGCTCAACGCTCCTGGGTCCGCCCTCCCATCGCCCGGGGGACCGCCCCTGACCACCTCCCGCGCCCCCCGAGAGACTCTCGTCTGGCCGGTCTCACTGCCCTACAGCATTGAGGTAAACGCCTTCAGCCGGGAAGAGGAGGCGCAGCGGCGGCTTCAGGAGATCGCCGGGCAAACCGGTTTTGAATCTTTCACCTTGGTGACCCGCGCTTCTGACGAGGAACCCATTTACCGGGTCTTCGTCGGCAAATTCAAAGACCACGAAAGTGCCCGGCACGCCGGTGAAGAGCTGAAAAAATCGCCCCTTTTTGCCGAGGATATTCACGTCGTGGCGCGTTCCGAGGCCCTGGCTGACTGATGGCGCTTCGGCTTTTCAGATCCGACGCCGGCGTCACCCTGATCGAGCTGGTCGTCACCTTGACCATACTATCGGTGCTGGCCATGGGGATCATGCCCTTATCGGTCATATCCGCCAAACGCGCCAAGGAACTCGAGCTGAAGAGAAATCTGCGCACCATCCGCATGGCCCTCGACGCGTACAAAGAGCGGGTCGATAATGGGGAAATCCCCAAGGAAGCCTTTTCCAGTGGTTATCCCAAGAATCTCGAAATTTTGGTGGAAGGGGTGGAGATTCAAGGCCCGGTGCCTTACAAGGTAAAATTCCTCAGACGGCTGCCCAAAGACCCCATGATCGAGGACGGCGAGTGGGGGCTCCGGTCCTATGCCGACGCGTCGGATAGCACCTCGTGGGGCGGGCAGGATGTGTATGATGTGTATTCCAAAAGCGGGAAAAAGGCCTTGGACGGGACCAATTACAAGGATTGGTGATATTGAGACAGCAAAATCAAAAGGGGTTTACGCTCATCGAGATGATGATCGTGCTGGCGATCATGAGCATCCTGGCCACCATCGCCACCCCCAACCTGCAGCGCTATATCGTGCGCGCCCGGGAAGCGTCCCTCAGGGAGACCCTTTTTGTTTTAAGAGACGTCATTGACCAGCACTACAGCGACCAGGGAAAATACCCGGACAGTCTCGAAGAACTGGTGGAAAGGAAATACATCCGGTCGATTCCGGTGGATCCGATCACAGGCTCAAGCAGCACATGGATAGTCATCCCGCCGGAGGGCGAGGAAGAAGGGGGGGTGTATGATATCCACAGCGGAAGCGACCGGGTCAGCCTGGACGGGGAGCCATACAACGAATGGTGAAAAAGGGGGTGTCGGGAGAACGGGTTGCGGCCAGACGTGGCAGGGGGCTGATCAAGATCGTCGCCGGCAGCGGCGGTTTCACCTTGATGGGGGTGCTGGTGCTGGTGACCATTTCCGGGATCGGCCTGATCGGTGCCAGTCAAAGCTGGCGCACCATTGCCCAAAGAGAGCGCGAGGAGGCGCTTCTTTACGGAGGTGACCAGATCAGAAAAGCGATTGCCGCCTACTTCACCGCCGGTCCATCCGGTGGGGAGGGGGCCTATCCTCAGCGGCTGGAGGATCTGCTGAAGGACCCGCGCTTTCCGGTCATTCAAAGACACCTGCGTAAAATATACCCCAATCCGCTTGATTCCGAGGGTAAGTGGGAATTTGTGCGCGACGGGATGGGACGGATCAAAGGAGTGTTTGCCAATCGGAAGGAGAAGCCGCTTAAGGTAAAAAAGTTTGCGGAAGATTACAGCGAATTTGAAAACGCCAAAACCTACGCCGACTGGAAATTTGTTTTTGTTCCGGGAGGGCCGGCTCCAAATCCGGCCGCACCGGAACAGGCTGGGGGGGAAGGATGAGAAAAAGGAAAATGAACCTTGCACAAGCCTTTGGGATCGCGCTGGTCTGCGGTGTGGTGATGGCCTCCTCGGCGCTGGGGGCCGATCAGCGGGCCGGCGATTTGATGAACGAATTCGGTCAAGCCTTCGAAGCCCTCCAACCGACGGTACCCGGCAGTTCGGTCAACTCCGATTATAAAATCGGTCAGACGGCATTAGGCACATTTTACACCACCAAAACATTGGGCTTGATCTACGACCAGAACCAGGAACTGTCTCAAAAATATGACCGGATGCTTGAAAAGTATGATGAGGTGATTCAGCAAAACCAGGAAATCATCCGTTTGCTGCGTATCATGGCGGGAAAAGAAACTGAAGATTCGCCCTGATAGAAGCCCTGCGGCGGTTGCACTGAAAATTCAACCGTCCGTCTGCAGCCGCGAAAAAAGCCGCGGGGTTTTTCTTCTGTCTTTTCCGCTGCGGCGATCCTCTCCGCTGCGTCTTTCCGGAATGTGCGAGGTGTAGCAATACTGCCTCCGCTCGATACCGGAGCGGCGCCCCCCATTGTCCCGCAGTTTGATTTTGTAATTGAATTCGTTCATCTCTTTCGAATTTTAAAGCTCAAGACAGCCCACCCATTTCCGCCGGATGGGCAGAACCAGCGAAGGCCAGCGTCGCCCAAACCAACAGCAGGAAACGTTATGGTCGGTTACTGGTGATATCTGAGGTGCTGCAGGGACTGGGGATGAGACACATCAACAGGCTTAAATTTCAGCAAAATTTATGCCTACTGTGGTCGGCAATTACTGGATGCGCTCGAAGGGTTTTTTTGGATTTGATAACCAACTAAATTTTATATGAAAATCTTTAAAAATGGCGGCTTTCAGGGAGGTCGGGATTTTCCTTTGGGGCGGCAGTGGTAAAGGCTGGCAAGCGGTTAAGACAAGAATTAAGAAAAAAAAGACCCATTGATGGGTAGGGGAGTTCCTAAACAGAGGAAAATCAGTTCAATTCGCTTTTGGCCTCTCCCGGTGGCTCGATATTGAGATCGGAAATTTTATACAGTAGGGTCTTGTAGCTGATTTTAAGTATTTTGGAGGCTTTGGTGCGATTCCAGGCGGTTTGTTCCAAAACGTAGGAAATGACGCGCCTTTCGATATTTTCCAGCGCTTTTTTCTTGATCTTTTTCAATGCCAGAGAGGCCAGCTCGGGACGGCTCTCGCCATTGAACTCCACAAGGTCGGCAATACCTTTGATTTTTTCGGTGGCCGGTTCGGCCACAAAACCGGGTTTGTGACCCGTCAGCAGGGCGCTGTTTTTTACCAGCTCAGCGACCACCTCCTCCCAATCGCCCAGCACCAGTGCCCGGTTGAGGACGTTTTGGAGCTCCCGGACGTTTCCGGGCCATGAGTATTCTGTCAGCCTTTCGATGATGCGGCTGCTGGGTTTGAGCAGGGGCTTGTTGTGAAACTGGGCCGTATAGCGTTCGATATAGTAATCGATCAGCGGGGGGACATCCTCGGGTCGCTCCCGCAGCGGCGGGATGAAGATTTTGATGATGTTGAGTCGATAGTAGAGGTCTTCCCTGAATGCGCCTTTGCGAATGTCCTGCTCCAGTTCATGGTTTGTGGCTGCGATAATCCAGGTGTCGGTCTTCAGATCCTTTTCCGAGCCCAAGGGGGAGAACTCGCCGCTTTGCAACACATGCAGCAGCTTCCCTTGCAGTAAAAGGGGCATGTCGCCGATTTCGTCCAGAAAGAGAACCCCACCATGGGCCAGCTCGAACTTTCCGCGGCGACGCTGCTCGGCGCCGGTGAAGGCGCCGCGCTCATAGCCGAAAAGTTCACTCTCCAACAGACCCTCGGGAAGAGCGGCGCAGTTGATTTTTACAAAGGGTTTGTTTTTGCGCGGAGAGAGGTAGCAAAGATTCTGAGCGACCACTTCTTTGCCGACGCCACTTTCCCCGGTGATGACGATATTCAGGCCGGTATCGGCGACATGATGGATCAGTTCACGGACTCTCTCGATGCTCTGGCTGACACCAATAATTGGAGGAAGCATATCACAAAGTCTTCAGTTTAAAGGGCATGACGTTAAGCCGGGTAAAGCCCTGGCCGCAAAGGGTTTTCAGCGCTGTGGCGGGCAGACCTAACGGGGTTTGGGGGAAAGCATCTCCGTGATGATCCGGTCAAGTTCCGGTAGCTCGAAGGGCTTCTCCAAAACAAGGTCTGCATGGGCTTCGGTGGCGAGCGCCTCGGGGTGCTCCCCGTATCCGGTAATCGCGATAACCGGGATTTCAGGATACTTCTTCTTGACGATGCTGATGACCGCAACGCCGCTGATACTGGGCATGATCAGATCGGTGATGATCAAGTCGTATCGACCTTGTTCGGCCTCGATCAGTTTCAGCGCATCCAGGCCATTGGCGGCGGAGTCGACTTGGTAGTTTTTTTCATTGAAATAGTTGTAAAGGGATATCAGGACTTCTTCGTTGTCGTCGATGATAAGAAGTTTATTTGGCCTGCCCATCTGTGATTCCCTCTTGGGTGCTGCCGTGGAAAAGGGCGTCTTTGGGACGAGCCCTTGTCAACACCCGGTTGGTGGACGCCTTCCAACAATTTGGCGCCTATGTCAGCGGTGCTGGATCCCCTCGAGCGGGAAAGGGTGGGGGAGGGGAGGAATCAGGCGGAGGATCGTTGGGGCATCAGGGGTGCGGCATAAATAGCCTCCTGTCCACACCGCTTTTTCTTGGGGGCCTCTTGGCGGCCCATCCACCGTTGCCTGCCGCGTCCCCTGGGTCGGCCGGCGTTTAGGGGCGGCGTTGGGCTGGAAAGCGGTGCCACCGGTTGCCGTGCTTCTCAACCCAGACCCCCTGACGTCCGGCAGCCTCTGGTTTTTCGGGAATCGGCGCCGCCACCGTATTCCGAATAAAATGTGGTGCCGAAGGCCGGACTTGAACCGGCACGGGTTTCCCCACTACCCCCTCAAGATAGCGTGTCTACCAACTTCCACCACTTCGGCACTGAAGAACCCTATTCGACCGGTTTCGACGGTGTCTCCGGCGGCCCGGGCTCGGGGGCTGTCTCAGCAATCGGCGGGGGTTGATCTACCGGCTGCTCAGCCGCTGGTTTGGAGTCCATCATGATCGAACTCGTCGGGCGTGATCCCGACATGTAAGCCAAGCCCAAAGAGGTGATCATGAAGATGATCGCTGCCATTGTCGTGGCTTTGCTCAAAAATGTCGAGGCCCCTGTGCTGCCAAAAAGCGTCTGGCTGGAGCCGCCCCCAAAAGCAGCGCCCATGTCGGCGCCCTTACCGGTTTGCAGAAGCACAATCAGAATCAGCGCGATGCAAACTACCGTGTGCACAATGATCAAAAATATCGACATAAGCGAAACGGTTTCTCGTCAATCGAAAAAATGGATGATGGCGTTAAATTCAGCGGCATCCAGACTTGCACCCCCAACCAGAGCGCCGTCGATGTCCGGCATGCCCATCAACTCTTTGATGTTGGAGGATTTTACGCTCCCTCCATACAGGATCCGGGTTGAATTTGCAAGTGAAATTCCCCAGTTGTCAGCAAGGAGGGATCTGAGAAAGTGGTGGACTTGCTGCGCCTGATCTTTGGTGGCGGTTTTCCCGGTGCCGATCGCCCAGATCGGCTCATAGGCAATCACCAGGGAAGAGGGTGTCTTTAGGGAAAGAGTCTTTAAACCCATTTTGAGCTGTTTGTCAAGGACCGAAAAGGTTTGGCCGGCGTCCCGCTCCTTTTCGGATTCCCCGATGCAAAAGACAGGTATCAGCCCGTTTTCAAAGGCGGCGGCCAGTTTTTTGTTGACCGTTGAATCCGTTTCGCCAAAAAGCTGGCGACGCTCCGAATGGCCGATGATGGCGTAGCGGCAGCCTGCGGATACCAGCATGGCGGCGGAAATCTCACCCGTGTAGGGGCCTTCGGGTTCCCAGAAAAAGTTCTGGGCGCCGAGACCGATGGCGCTGGCGCCGATGATGGCGTGCACCCCTGAGAGTGCCGTAAAGGGGGGGGCGATCATCATGTCGCATTCGGTTACATCCCCGGCCAGGGCCACCAGCTGTTTGGCGGTCTCGACCGCCTCCCCCTGGGTTTTGAACATTTTCCAGTTACCCGCAATCAGGGGTTTGCGCTCTTGCATTCCGGCGTCTCCTCGAATTTAGGTCCTCATCAAAGCTGCTGGCCGATCAAAACCGCCAGATCCACCATGCGGCTGGAATAGCCGCTTTCATTGTCATACCAGGCGAGAACCTTGACCAGATCGCCGATCACGTAGGTTGTCGGCGCATCGACGATGGAAGAAAGCGCGGCGCCGTTAAAATCCGATGATACCAGCGGCAGTTCGTTGAAGCCGAGGATGCCGGCCAGCTGGCCTTCGGCAGCCTCCTTGAGGGCCGTGTTGACATCGGAGACGGCAACGCCCTGCTTTTCGATGCTCACAACCAGGTCGACGATGGAAACATTCGGCGTCGGCACCCGCACGGCCAGGCCGTTGAGCTTGCCGTTTAACTCCGGTAAAACCAGCGCCACGGCGCGGGCCGCCCCCGTCGTGGTGGGTATCATGGAAAGGGCGGCGGCGCGGGCGCGGCGCAGGTCCTTGTGGGGGAAGTCCAGCAGCCGCTGATCCCCGGTGTAGCTGTGGATCGTGGTCATCAACCCGTTGCGGATGCCGAAATTTTCCAGCAGGACTTTGGCCACCGGGGCAAGGCAGTTGGTGGTGCACGATGCGTTGGAAACAACGTGATGGTTGCGGGGGTCGTAATGGTTGGCATTGACGCCCATGACGATGGTGGCATCGGGGTCCTTGGCAGGAGCCGAGATGATCACCTTGCGGGCACCCGCCGCAAGATGCTTGGCGGCGCTTTCGCGGTCTCTGAAAAGCCCCGTGCATTCCGCCACAATGTCCACTGCGGCCTCTTTCCAGGGAATTTTTTCGGGGTCTTTGACCGCTGAATATGCCACCCGCTGATCGTCGACTTGGATGCTGTCCGATTCGGCGCTGACAGCGGCGTCAAGGGTGCCGTGGACCGAATCGTATTTCAGCAGGTGCGCCATGGTGGCCGCATCTGAGAGGTCGTTGATCGCCGTCACCTCGATCGCGGGGTTCTTGCGTGCTGCCCTATAGACCAGACGGCCGATTCTGCCGAAGCCGTTAATGCCAAGTTTGATCGTCATGAGTTCTCTCCTTCCGTCCTTTCGCGGTCTGCTATGCGACCGGCCGGCAATCTCAGCCGGTGCGTTTGTTGCCTTTCAAAATGGAGCTGGCCAGTGAAATGCTCTTGCGGCCGTAAATTTCCAGATTGACCGCCAGCTGGGTCAGCGCCTGTTTTTGCCGGGAGCTGTCGGCCCGGATCAAAATCGGCAGGTTGACTCCCGAGATGACCTCGATTTTACCTTCTTCCAAAAAAGAGTAGCTCAGGTTGGAAGGGGTCCCGCCGAACATGTCGGTGAGGATTAAAATCCCTTGGTGCTGGTCAACGGATTTGATCCCCTCGGCAATTTTTTTGCGAAGTTTGTCCGCCGACTCGTTGATGTCGATGGAAATCGCGATGGTGTTGTCCAGTTTTTGGCCCGTAATGAATTCGGCCGCTTCGATGAGGGCCTGGCCGAGCTGGCTGTGGGTAACGATGACAATTCCGATCATAGCACACCCTGATTCTGGATGTCGCGGTGCGTTAAAGTGGCCGGGTGACCCATTTCCTTGATGTGCTCCCAAAGGGCTCGGGCAACTATCACGGAGCGATGCCGGCCCCCGGTACACCCGACGGCGATGGTCAGGTAGGCCTTGCCTTCCTTAAAGTACCTGGGAATGAGGAAGTCAAGCAGATTGAAGTATTTGACCAGGAACTCCGCCGTGTCGCCCTGGGCATAGACAAATTGGCGGACTTCTTCGGTTTCCCCGTCCAGATCACGCAGCTCGGGCACGAAAAAGGGGTTTTTCAGAAAACGGACATCCATGATCAGGTCGGCATCCAGGGGGGTTCCAAATTTGAACCCGAAGGACAAGACGCTGATCCGCATGGTTTTCGCATACCCGGCTTTCGCCGCCCACCCCTGCATGCAGGCCTTGAGTTGATGCACGTTGAAGCCGGTGGTGTCGATGACCGCGTCCGCATCCGCGCGCAGCGTCCGAAGCAGCTTTCTTTCGGCGGCGATCCCGTCCCCGAGCTGGCCGGCGCCGGCAAGCGGGTGGATTCTGCGGGTTTGGCTGTAGCGTCGCACCAGGGTTTCCGCGGTTGCTTCAAGAAAAAGAATCCGGCAGTCAAACCCCTTTGAGCGCAAACCTGCCAGCACCTTGCGGTAGCCTGACAGAAAGCCTTTTTCGCGCAGGTCCATGACAAAGGCCAAGCCTTTACCACCCGCGTTTTGTTCCAGACAGAGCTCGAAAAACCCTGGCAACAGGGCAATCGGCATGTTGTCTACGCAGTAAAAGCCGATATCCTCCAGCGCCGCCAGCGCGCTGCTTTTTCCCGATCCCGAAAGCCCGGTGATGATGATGAAGTCGAAATTTTCCAAGAGACTCGGTTTTACCCGCTGCCGGGTCGCCGTCTGGGTTTGGACTGTGCGGGAGGGCAGGGTCTTGGGGCGACCGCTGCGGACGCCGGGTCAGAACTCTTCGTCGTCATCCTCGGCGATGATGGACATTACCTCATCGGGATTGCCCGCTTTGAGAAGCCGCTCCTTGATGGGGTCGTTTTTTAAGATTTTGGAGATCCTGGCCAGCAGCTTCAGGTGCAGGCCAGTCGAGTTTTCAGGGGTCACCAGGAGAAAAAAAATATGGGTCGGGCGCCCGTCCATGGACTCGAAGTCAACCCCTTGGCGACTCAGCCCGAAACCCAGCACCAGCGACTTGAGCTCCCTGAGTTTGCCGTGGGGAATGCCGATCCCGCCACCGATTCCGGTGCTGCCCAGTCGTTCGCGGTCCATCAGGACCCGAACCAGGTCCTCTGAATTGACCTCGGCAAGACGCGCCACCGGCAAACTCAGTTCTTCGAGCACCCCTTTTTTGTCGCGGGCCTGCAGATCGACGAGAATCGAATCTCTCTGCAACACATCTAAAATTCGCATTTTGTCTTTACCGGCGGCAGGTTGCCTTGCGGGCTCAGCGCGCGCCGCGTCTGCCCCTGCAGGCCCGCACGCCGTCAGCTCCTGGGTTGAATCAGACCGTAGTCCCCGTTTTTGCGCCGGTACAGGACATTGACCCTGTCGGTCCGGGCATCGGTGAATACCAGAAAATTATCCTCGATCAGGTCCATCTGCATGACGGCTTCGTCGACATCCATCGGCTTGTACTCGATGTTTTCCACCAGGATTTCGCGGGTGCGATCCCCCCCGCTTGCGGCGACCTCCGGGAAGCCCACATCCCGCCCCCGGTTTTTGGCTCCCGTGCGCCGGTCGCGGATTTTTTGTTTGCCTCTTTTGATCTGCTTTTCAAGCTTGTCCAGAACCATGTCAATGGCCGGGTACATGTCGTTGGTTTCCTCCCGGCCGTTGATGCTCAGACGATCCCCGACGATGTTGATCTCTGCGATGTGACGAAACTTTTCAACAGACAGCACCACGCTCGCCTCCGCAGGATTGTCGAGGAGTTTGTCGAAGCGGTTCAGTTTATCGGTAACATATGTTTTCAAATGCTCAGAAGGGTCGAGATTCTTGAAGGTAACCGATGTCTGCATGTTTTCAGACCTCCATCTCAGAATTGTTTGCGTTTGTTGGAAGAGAGCAGACCCAGCATTTCCCGGTACTTGGCAACCGTTCGGCGTGCGATGTCGATGTTGGTTTGTTTTAAAATCTCAGCGATCTTGCTGTCGCTGTAAGGTTTTTTGGGGTTTTCGCTTTCGATGATCTGCCGGATTTTATCCTGAACACTGGCCGAGGCGATGGCCTCGCCGTGGACCCGGTTAATAGAACTATTGAAGAAATATTTCAATTCAAAAATACCCTGGGGGGTATAGGCATACTTGTTGGTCGTCACCCGGCTGATGGTGGATTCATGCATGGCGATATCCTGGGCGACATCCCGCAGCACCATGGGCTTGAGATAGGCAATGCCCTTTTCGAAGAACTCGCTCTGAAATTTGAGGATGCTCTCCATCACCTTGTATATGGTTTTCTGCCGCTGGTGAATACTGCGGATCAACCAGGTGGCGGAACGCATTTTTTCTTGGATGTAGTCCTTGGCCTGGGCGGAAATCTTTTCCCCCTCGGTGATGGCCCTCTTGTAGTAGGAATTGACCCGCAGCTTCGGCATGCCATCGTCGTTGAGCAGGATCACGAATTCATTTTCCAGCTTGTAGACGTAGATGTCCGGCGTGATGTACTGTGGCATCTCGTCGCTGTACTGACGCCCCGGGCGGGGCTCCAGGGCCTGAATGACCTTGACCGCGGCATACACCTCGTCCAGGCTCTTTTTGAGCGCTTTGGCGATGGCTTTGAAGTTTTTGTTCTCCAGGTGGTTGAGGTGGTTTTGGATGATCTCCACCACCAGGGTGTTGTCGAGCCCCAGTTGCCGCGCCTGGATCGTCAGGCATTCCCTCAGGTCGCGGGAGCAGACCCCGACCGGATTGAAACTCTGCATGACATCCAGGACTTCCGCCACCTTTTCCGTCGGGCAGCCGCAGTTGGCGGCGATCTCCTCCACGCTGATGTCCAGGTACCCGTCCCGGTTGAGATTGCCGATGATCTGGCTGCCGATATTCTGCTCCTCCTCGCTGGGCGAGGTCATCAGCAGCTGCCACAGGAGATGCGAGCTCAGGGACTCCTTCTGGGCGATGAAAGCTTCGAATTTGGGCGCCTCGCGGTCTTCGGACTCGTAGTTGACCCGCCCGACGGAGTTGTACTCATCGATGAAATTGCTCCAGTCGATCTCTTCGTGGAGCTTTTCCTCGATGGTGACCTCTTTTTCCGGCTGGGGCTCCTCCACCGGGGCCTCGTTGGACTCCATCGTGTTGTCGGCCCCGGGAACCTCCTGAATTTCCTCCAGTGCCGGGTTTTCCTCCATTTCCTGGCGGATCACGTCCATCAGCTCCAGCCGCGACAACTGCAGCAGCTTGATCGCCATCTGCAGCTGGGGGGTCATGATCAGCTGTTGGGTGAGTTTGAGTTGCTGTCTGAGTTCGATGGCCATGGCTACAATCTGAATCCGTCGCCCAGGTAAATCCGGCGAGCTGTTTGACTTGCGGCGATCTTCTCCGGCGGGCCGGACTCTATCACCTTGCCCTGGTTTAATATATATGCTTCGTCGCAGACTTCAAGCGTTTCCCGGACGTTGTGGTCGGAGATCAACACCCCGATGCCGCGGTGCTTCAAGTGGCCGATGATCCCCTTGATGTCGTTGATGGCCAGCGGGTCGATGCCCGCAAACGGCTCGTCCAGCAGAATGAAGGTCGGATCGGTGGCCAGCGCCCGGGTGATCTCCAGCCGCCGCCGCTCTCCTCCGGAAAGCACGCTGGCGCGCTGCGCGGCCAGATGGTGGATGCCGAGTTCCTGCAGCAGGCGCTCGGTCCGCTCACGCTGTTCCGTCTTGGAGGCGGTGACAAACTCCAGGATCGCCAGTACGTTCTGCTCCACCGTCAGCTTTCTGAAGACGGACGCCTCCTGCGGCAGATAGCCGATGCCCTTGCGTGCCCGCAGGTACATGGGGGCCTCGGTGATGTCCTCGTCGTTTAGAAAAACCTGGCCCTGGTCGGGCCTGATCATGCCTACGGTCATGTAGAAGGTCGTAGTTTTGCCGGCGCCGTTGGGGCCCAGGAGGCCGACGACCGCACCGCTTTCCAGGTCCAGGGAGACGTCGTCGACCACCTGCCGGCCGCGGTAGGTTTTGATCAGATTGCGCAGGGATAAAACGGTCATTCTCGTCCAATCAGAAACACAAACCGCCCTGCCCGCCGGGCGGGGCGGCCGCTGCGGGCACCTATCGGCCCTCGGGCAAACCGATGTCCAGTCCCTTGTCACCCGGGAAAAGCACCGCCTCGACACGGCTGTCTTGGCTGCCTTCGACGGTGACGCGTCCGTCGGCCCTGTAGAAGGTGATTTTGCTTCCGGTGATCGAATTGCTGCCGCTGGTGAGGCGCGAGTTTTTGCCCGTCAGCACCAGAATGCTGTCTGCGGTAGTATAGACCGCATGGTCGGCAAATGCAATTCGGTTGTCCATCTGGATCTTGACGTTGCCTTCGGCAACTATCTTTTCGATGGATTCGCCTTCCGGGCTGGGACTTGTTTTGTCCTGGTGCCCGCCGGTGTAATGGATTTTCAAGCTGTCGGCATCGATGACGGTCTCTCCCTGCCGAACGCGGACCTCACCCTTGAATTCCGCCAGGCGGGTGGCGGTGTTGGTCACCAGCTGGCGCGCCGTGATGAGGATTTTCTGCTCATCGGGCTTCGCTTCAGAGGTACTCTTTTTATCGTCGGCGCCTGCCGAAACTGAAGCCAGCAAGATGGCGGCGCCAAAGATCAGCCAGAGCCGGATGCGGCGGTGTAAAAGGCGCTTGGAACCTTTGGGGTCCGCAGGTCTGTTATGACGGGTCGTTTTCACTGAAAACTCCTCTCACATCGCCGTCCAGAACGGCTTGACGGGGGTTCAGGTCATACCGGAAGGTTTTCGCCGTGATCTGCGAGTTTCCGCTGGTGATCCGGACTTCGGTCTGGGATGTCAATATCCGCTTCTGGTGGTCGTAATCCAGCGCCTCGGTGGAAAGCGCCAGGTCCTCTTTGGTGACGCGGACGTTTTCCCGGACGGCGATGTCGTTGGTGTCGGTCCGGAGGGTGCCCCGGTCGGCGGTCAGCAGCATGCGGGTGCCGTCATCCATGAAAAATTCGACCGCCAGGTTCTCCAGCAGCAGCTCTTTGCTTTCGTCCAGATAACGGGCGGAGTCGGCGTCCAGGGACCACTCGGTAATGCCGCCGCGGGTGGCGGTTTGATGGATCTTCTGCAGTGCCAGCTGGGCCTTGTCGTCCAGGGCCGTCAGCAGCACCTCGGGTTTTTCGAAGACGCAGCGCTTGAGGACAAAGCCCCCGGCCAGGGCCACGGCGGCCGCGGTCATCAGGCCCACCAGCAGCAGCTTGAGCCGCTTCACGGGGCTTTTAGATTTCAAGGTCGAAAACCTGCTTGAGGGTTTGGGCCCAAAGCCCCCGGGCTTTCAGAATGGCCTCGCACGCCTCCCGCACCGCGCCCGCGCCGCCCTTGGCCCGGGTCTGGTAGAGGGCGCGGGCCTTGACCAGCTCATGGGCGTCGGCCACGGCAATGGGCGTTCCCACGCGCGCCATGAGCGCCAGGTCCGGCAGGTCGTCGGCGATGAAGGCCGTCTCGGCCGGGCTGACCCGCATCTCCCGGCATATATTCTCCAGCAGGGCCGCCTTGTCGCTGACGGCGTCGTAAAGGTGCGTGATGCCCAGGTTCGCGCAGCGGTGCGACAGGGCCCGGGAGCGTCGGCCGGTCACGATCCCCACGCCGATGCCGGCGGCCATCAGCAGCCGGAGGCCCAGCCCGTCGCGGACGTTGAAGATCTTGATTTCGGCGGCGTCGTCGCCATAGATGATTTCCCCGCGGGTCAACACGCCGTCCACATCCAGCAGCAGCAGTTTGACGGTCTTGAGGGTTTGGTTTTCCAGGGTGTTCATCGATTTTTCCATGTTGGGTGCTGCTTGAGGCCCGTGGCGCTGTTGGCCGCGAAATCTCTCAGCGCGCCAGTTCGTGAATCGCCTTCAGTTGGGCCAATAGCGGCGGCAGCATGTCCAGGCGCAGGGAGTTGGGGCCGTCGCAAAGCGCCCGGTCGGGTTCGGGGTGGACCTCCATGAAAACGGCGTCGGCACCGGCAGCGACCGCGGCCCGGGCCAGAACCGGCGCGAATTGCCGCTGCCCGCCGGAGCTTTGGCCGGCCCCCCCGGGCAGCTGCACGCTGTGGGTGGCGTCAAAAACAACCGGGCAGCCGGTTTGCTGCAAAATCGGGATCGCCCGAAAATCCACCACCAGGTTGTTGTAGCCGAACATGACGCCGCGCTCGGTCAAGAGCACCCGACGGTTTCCGGTGGAAATGATCTTTTCCACAACGTTGGCGACGTCCCAGGGGGCCAGAAACTGCCCCTTCTTGACGTTGACCGGCTTGCCGGTTGTGGCCACCGCCAGCAGCAGATCGGTCTGGCGGCAGAGAAAGGCCGGTATTTGAATCACGTCCAGCACCTCGGCGGCCGCGGCGACCTCGTTCACCGCGTGAACGTCGGAGAGCACCGGCACGTGGAGTTCGCGTTTGATGCGGGCCAGCACGGCAAGCCCGTCTTTGAGCCCCGGCCCCCGGTAGGCGCTGAGGGCGGTGCGGTTGGCCTTGTCGTAGGACGCCTTGAAAATAAAGGGGATCGCCAGCCGGGTGGTCAGTTCCTTGAGAGCGGCGGCGATGGCCAGGGTGCCCTCGGGGGATTCGATCACACAGGGGCCCGCTATCAGGGCCAGCGGCTGCCGGCCGCCGATGCGGAGCGGGCCCACTTCGATTTCCGGGTTTGTGCTCGCCATAAAACTCCTCGTAGCCGCAGCGCGCAGCACCTGCAGATCAAACGGTTCAACAGTCAAAAAAGGAGGCGGGGTGCTGGGTAGCGGTGCGGAAGAAAGATTCCCTCGCCGTCCTGGCCGGCTTTTCGGAAAAGGGGGCTTAAGAGAAAACTGAGGAGGCGTTGCTGCACGTCTTCAAAAAATTGCCCTTGCGCGTTTTTCGTCAACATGTTGTCAACGACGGTGGAGATTTACATGGGCCGCATCCAAAAGTCAAGCTGCGCCCGGCCGCGCTGGGCGAAAACCCGGGCGCCGAAGGGTCTTAGACCCCATTGGGTGGCCGCCGGCGCGCTCACAGAAATTACGCCAAA
>JAJDNY010000114.1 GCA_022340425.1 Desulfobacteraceae bacterium
TTTCTCCTGGGTTTCACCCCCCGGCCAACGGCGGATCCCTCCCAGAGAAATTTTGCCCGCATTTTGGCCATTTCCACCACGGCGGTCGGCGACACGGTGCTCTCAACCCCATGTTTTAACGCCCTGCGGCGCCTCAACCCCCGGGCCAGGATCGTTGCCCTCATCCGGGACCGTTACATACCCATGTTTCGCACCAACCCCGACCTCGATGGGATCATCCCCCACAGGAAAGGGTGGGCCGGCTTTCTTCACAATCTGAACGCCCTAAAAAAAGAAAACTTCGACGCCGCCTTCGTGTTTCACGTTTCCGACCCCGGCCCGGTCGGGTTGGCGGCCCTGGCCGGAATCCCCTTTATCGCCGGCAAGTCCCTGCACCCGCCCTTCGACCCCTTGTTTACCCTGCGCACCTTTCCCGACTACAGCCGTCACACCATCGCGCGCCGCTTGGCGATTCTGCGGCTGATGTACCCCGGTTTCAGCGATTGGCCCACCCGCCTGGTGCTCCCGCAGAAAAAAGAGGAGACGGATCGTGCCCGCCAAAAAATGGGTGCCATGTGGGGCCGCGCAGGCCATCGAGGGCCCGTGGTCGGGTTGCAGCCGGGGGCCAGCCGCCCCTATAAAATCTGGCCCCAGGAGAGATTCGTTGACCTCGCCCGCAGGCTCCTGGCCACCGCCCCCGATCTGAACATCCTCATTCTCGGCGACAAATCCGAAGCTGCACTGGGTAAGGCGATTGCGGACGGGGTCGAGGCACCCGGGAGAATTGTCTCGCTTTGCGGGCAGACCCGTATCGCGGAATTGCCGGCGGTCATCTCCGGCCTTGACTTTTTGGTCACCAATGACACCGGATCGTTGCACATCGCGATTGCCGTCGGCACGCCGACCCTCTCCCTCTTCGCCGCCACCGATCCCGGCAGCTCGGGGCCCTACCAGGACCAAGAGCGGCATATCGTGATCGCCAAGCCAAAGCCCTGCGGGTCCGGCTGCGTTCACAAGAAATGTCCCCTCAAGCCATCCTGCATGACCCAGATCACGGTGGCTGAGGTTTACCAGAGGGCTGTCGCAATGCTGGCAAAACCCTCCGGGCGGCTGGCCCTTCCGACCGCCGAAAAAATCGGGGTACGCCCCTAAACTCTTTTCATCGGAATGCGCCCGCCGCAAAGGGGAACACGATTCCTTCACCCAATGCCGACGCATCAAAAAACAGAACCTTGAAAGACGCCCCCACCCATCACCCCCCGGAAAGCGCCCAACAAGGTCCGCCATCTTTACAGACCCTGACAGCGGCCAGATGGGAATTGGCACCCGGCATAACGGGTGAGGCGCTCCTGCGGCACCTGGGCGGCGCGGGCTGGCACACCGTCCAGACCAGGCCGGCCAGGACCGTATACGGGGCGGGCGATTTTTTCGTGAAAGTTTATCTTTTTAGGGGCCCCCTGCAGCGTCTCAAACAAAAATGGCGCGACGCCGCCGTCAAAGAGTGGGATATTGCCAGGCAAATCTTCGGGTGCTGTCGGGGCACACCCGAGCCGGCGGCAGTGGGGCTTGCCCGCGACAGCTCCTATTTTATCAACCGTTCGGTAGCCCCCTGCCACACCCTGGGCACGTTTATCGACCTCAAATGGGAAGGGCTCAGCAGACGGCAGCGATACCGGCTGGCCGATAATTTTAGCGCCTTCATGCTGGCCATTTATAACTGCGGCCTGTTTCAAACCGATTACAACCTGGGCAACCTCTTGATCCAGGATGAAACCTGGAAATTTTTCATCATCGACATGCAGGCAGCCCGGATCAAAAAGCGGGGCTTTTTAAATACCGAGGAAATCGCCGCCAATCTTTCTTTTTTACTCCCCGTTTTCCCCAGGATTGAAAACCGCTGCAAGCTTCGCTTCTTTGCCACGCTGACGCGCCATCATCCCGAATTGCGAAAACACCTCTGGCGCATTCAGCAAAAGGCCTTCCAAAAAATGCGCACCCACTGGTTGAAAAAGGGCGTACGAAATCTTAAAAAATCAGCTCTTCAGAATTATGTCGACAACACCGAGGGGGTTCGGGGTTATGTTGACCCTTCGATCGCGCCCGGACTGCGAAATCACCTCACGGCAACCCCCGGCAGGCTTTTTGAATTTACCGAAAAAACTTTGAAAAACTCGAAACGCGCAAAACTGGCCGCGATTCGGTTTGAAGGCCGCCGCTACATTTTAAAACGCTACAATGTCAAAGACTGGCGCCATCGCCTCAAGCGTTTGCTGGCCCCTTCGCTCGCCTGGAAAATATGGAAAGCCAGCCGCTCGATGGAAATGAGAGCCATCCCCACATCCCGCCTCCTGGCCGCCGTGGATGTCGGCAAAGGCTTCGGTTACCGCTGTTCATATGCCCTGTATGCCTATATCGACGGGGTTTCCGAGGGCTTCCGCGACCTTCAGGGCGCTTTCACCGATGACCAGAAACGCCCCTGGGTGATGCGGTGCCTGGCCCGCTTGACCTGGGAACTCCACCAAAAGGGCGTCCAACATGGCGATTTGAAACTCAGCAATATCATTTGGCCTTGCGATGGGAAGAAGGGCCCCCTCAGGGTGATCGATCTGGATGCGGCACGCTTTGTTCGATGCCTAAGGGACGGACAGCGTATTTCGGACCTCAAAAACCTGGCCTCCTATTTTTTGATGATGGACCCCGACCCCGCCAAAACCGATCTTCTTTTTCATGCATATGTCAATTTGCACCTTCCCTGGCGGCATCGGCGGGAGCGACTCTACCGGTCGTTTCGCAGAAAAACCCTGCGGCAATTCGGCCACCGGTTAAAACGGGAGATTTCCCGATCCCCGTCTCCCAAGCAGGCAGTTTAGATACTGTGAAGCGCTAAAACTCAAAGAATGAGCAGCGAACACCCTGCCGGCGAGTATCTGCAACCGATTCCGTTAAAGGTCTGACAAATGAAAAACACAATCCTGTATTTTTTGGATGATCCCAGCCGGGACAAGCATTTTCATCAATACATTCTGGCTGGCTTAGTAGATGCCGGCTTCAACCCCGTCGTGACCTACTTTTGGACAGCCCCCGATCGCCGCAGCAGTCTGCAGGAAGCCGGTTTTGAGATTTTGGACCTGGGCTGTACGCCAAAATCATACAAAGGGTTTCACCCCTCATTAGTGGCTAAGATCGCAAGGGCATTGAAAACCCAGCATGCCATCGCCGCCCATGTCCAGCGCCACCATCCCCTGATTTATCTCGCCATTGCAGCCCGATGGACCGGGTTGCCAGGCCTTTTTTACACGATACGCATTGCCAAATTGATACGCACCATCAGCCGGCGCTTGGCGTTTCGCCTTATTTCAGCCCAGATATCTCAGGTCATCGCCGTCAGCGAAGGCGTCAAAAATGATTTTCTCCATCGCACGGGAATGGCTGCGAGCAAGGTAGTTGTAATTCCTAACGGGATAGACCCCCGCAGCTATGAACTCAACCTCCCGAAGGCGGATGCCCGAAAAGCTTTTAGTCTTCCCAAGGAAAAGTTTTTATTTGGAATGGCCGCAAGATTTAGAAAAGCGAAGGACCACCCCGGCCTAATAAAGGCTTTTTCAATGGTGCGGCGAGAAATGGAAAATGCCTGTCTTGTTTTGGCGGGTGACGGCCCCTTGCAGAACGAGATCCTGGAAGCTGTGGTTGCGCGGGAATTACGGGAGGCGGTCATTTTTCTGGGGAAAATCCCGCCCCAAGACATCCCCCTGCTGCTCCATGGACTGGATGTCTTCGTTCACCCTTCCTGGCGGGAAGGCATGCCGGCGGCCATTTTGGAGGCGATGGCGAGCGGGCTGCCGGTAATCGCCACGGATGCCGAGGGGGTTACAGATATCTTCGCCTGCGGTCTTGATTTTGGAAGAATGGTTGCCCGCGGAGAAACGGAAGCCTTGGCCCGGGCCATGCTCGAACTTTACCGCAAACCGCCCGAGAACCTGAAGGCCATGGGCCAGGCGGCGAAACTCCGAGTCAAGGAGGCGTTCACCCACGAGCGCATGGTTCAACAAACCGTCGATCTTTACAAGCATCACTTGTCCCGTTTCAGAACCACCCCTTGAAAACCCTCCGCCCATTGGATAGGAGAGGCCCGGGTTAGAGAGATTCTAAAATCTTCAGCGTCTCATCCACATTGCGCCCGATGGTAAACCCTTCGGCGCTCCGGCGGGCCATCTCTGCCATCTTCCGCCGCCTCGCCATGGGCATCGCCGCAAAGAGGCTGATGCGCGCGGCAATCTGATCCGCCAAATCGTCGGCGCCATCCAAAATAAACCCGGTTTCACCGTCCCGAACAATTTCCGCAGCGCCGTTGGCGGCGGTGGTAACAACCGGCAGGCCGCACGCCAGCGCCTCCAGGCAGACGTTGGCAAAGGGGTCATTCCGGGTGGGCAACACCAGCAAATCGGCCCTGCAGTAAAAAGCTTCCACCATCGGGGTCGGGCCGTGAAATCTGACGACCCTCGAAAGTCCCAAATTTTCTGCCATCCGCCGAAAGCTCTTTTCGTCCCCTCGGCCAACGACATCCAAAGAACAGACCACCGACGGGGGTTTGATCAGGCTGATTGCCCTGAGAAGATGCGCCAGGCCCTTGCGCCGGAAGTCCATCCCGACGAAAAGCAGGCGGGTGGTTTTGGAAACCGGCGCCGGCCTCGCCGCGGCCGAGAACTTGTCCAGATCGACGCCATTGTAGACCACATGAATCCGCTCCGGCGGATACCCGTAGAACTGATGCACCTGAGCTTTGGTCAATTTGGAATTGGTGATCACAACCCGGGTGTTGGCCGGATTGAAAATCGCCGCCTCCAAACGGAGAATGGCGCGGTGCCGGGGGTTGAGACGTTCCAGGGAAAACCGCCAGGGCGACCGGTAACGCTGTTTCATCCAGGCCGCATGCAGGGGGTCGGAGACGCGCAAGGCGTCGACCGGATAGCTGCGGGAGAGCGCGTAGACACGGTCCACCCGCAGTTGCTTCAACGCTTTCTGGCTATTGCGGTGAAATGAAAGGTTTTTGGCCGCCGAACCGAAGGCGCTGACCCGAATGGGAACATGCTGCAGATCCGGATGGAGGTCCTGGTCCATCCGCTGGGCCAGGACGAAAACCCGATGGCCTCTTCGGGCCAATTCCCGGCACAGGTTGGCACAGTATCTCTCGGCCCCGCCCCTCTGAAGCGAGCACTCCTTTCGGATAACGGCGATTCTCATGCTTGGGGCAACTTTCGGGGATGACTCCGACCCGGGGGAGTGGAGATTGTCAAAATCAGGCCGCACGGCTTGCATTCATCGGCACCGGGCGATCGTGGCCTGCTGCTGCCGCCAGCGGTTCTTCCATATTTTGGTTGCGGCGTGCTGGCGGAAAGCTCTCAGAATCATCTGGATCTTTCGCCGGCCTGCTGACGGACGGGCGCCGAGGTAGGCGGGGATAACGGTTTTTTCCAAAAGCGCCACCCATTTCCGCAAGGTTTTTTCTCTGGTGAATTCCCGGGCCCGCCGCCGGGCTTGTTCTCTGAATTTGCTGTATTCCTTTTTTTGCCGCAACCGGTCCAATGCCGCCAGGATGTCTTGGGGTGATGCGACCGCCAAATAGTCGTATGGGTGTCTTCGAAGCTCTGCGTAGGCGGGCTCATCGCCCAGCACGGAGGGAACCCCGGCCAACCAGGCATTGGTTAATTTGCTGGCTGGCTTGGTGCAAATTTCTATCTCGGGAATCCGCCTCAAGGCGATACTCGCATCAACCTCCCGATAATCGTGCCACCTCTTTTCATCATGGACCAGGCGAAGCCCCCTGCGGTTCAAAAACGCCTGAAAATCCGCACCAGAGAGTCTGCCATCGAGGTTTACCCGCCGACCGAAAAAGGCGATATTTTCCAGTCTATCCTTCCGCTTCGGGTCCCGCGGGATAAGACCCGGCTGGGGCCACTGGGGAAGGTAGAGGCCATTGGTTGTTGCGGCGCAAGATCGATTCTGGCAGACGGTCAAATCGGCCATGTAAAGGGGCGGGCGGTCCGCCCGGATCCCCAGGATGAATCCCCGATCCAGGTTTCGCTTGAGGTGAATTTCGTCGCGGTGCAGAATATTAATGGCATCGGCCATTATTTCGTCGGAAAAGAGGATTTCAAAAGGGAGTTTTGCAGCCTTGAATATCAGATAGGATTGAACAATCCAGACATCGATGCCATCAACGAACTTGTCATGAAGCGCATCCACATCGGGCGCCTCAAGGCGGCAAATGGCGGACCATTCCGATTGCTTTCTGAAGCTGCAGAAATTGATCTTCGGTTTTCGGCGCATACCCCTCTTCGCTCTTCAAATTCAACCGAAAGGGTCCCTGATCAGAATTTTTTTCTCATCTTTTGACCTTCGCCAGCTGCTCCCGCTGCCGCTTCTTTATTTCCTCGATTTTTTGGGTATGCCGTTTGATCCGGTCGCTTTTGCGCGTCAGCCACCACCACTGCACCCTGCTCCAGATATCCAGCCGGCTGCGGCCCTTGTAGGACAGAAAAAGATGCCGGCGATCGGTCTCGGAAAACAATTGCGGCGGCAGGGTATGAATCAGGCGCGCAAGGGCTTTTATCATCCAGCGCCAGCGGAACAGCCGGTTTTGGCTGACACGCTGCAAATCAAAAAAGCCAATGTGGGGCGCTTCGACCAACGGTTGCGGGCAGTAAACCAGGATATGGGTGGCATTGAAGTCCAGATGATGAAATCCGCATGCGTGCATCCGACGGGCCGCTCGGGCGATGCAGCCCAACCACACCTCTTTGACGCGCGCCCCGTGGGGGCCTTGAAAAAGGCCGGGGCGCAGGCGAATCACGTCTTCAAGCGCAACAAAGGGCGCGAAGGCCTCGCTGACGAAGAAGGACTCGGCCCACAAACCCCGGACACGCCGCTCCCCGGCGGCCACCGGGTGGGCCGTGGCCAGGCCACTGCGGCGAAAAAGCGCGCAGTGGCCGAACTCCATTAGCCCCTGGGAGCGCGCCCAGTCGGGAAAGCCACGGCCCCCTGCCAGGGGCCACCCGGTCCATTCTCTGAGGTGCCGTTTGAGGTAAAATTGACGCCGGCCGCCGTTTGAATCCAGCCAAAAGCGCGTAACGGAGCGGGTTTTGATCTGCTTGATGACCTCCCCCCCAGTAAAGCGCCAGAAGGACTCGAAGTCGTTCAAACCAGCGGCCTCCAGGATATCCCGGTAGGGGCGGTTGATGCATATGCCGCCTGCCTGAATGGGCGCCACCGGCGCCACGAAGGCGGCCATCGCGGCGGGCAGCGCCACCTGGTCGCATTTGGGGTAATCGGGCACGGCAACTTTCCTGGAATGGGCAACCGCCCCCTGCAGGGTTCAAATGAGGATGACCGCTTTTGAAAAAGCCTGAAACGGGTGCCGGCCGGTGAACCTAGCGATCGAAATTGGCCTTGACGGCGCCGAAGACGCGTTCCACGGAAACCGACTCCGCACACTGCCGGTCCCGCTCGCAGCGCTTGCGAAGGCAGGCCGCGCATTCCAGCGGCACTTGCAGGCACCGATGCTGAGGGCCGCGCGGTGCATTCCGCCTGGCGTCGGTCGCCCGGTAGACGGACACTGTCGGCGTTCCCAGCGCGGCGGCGATGTGAACCGGCCCGGTATCGCATCCGACCAGCAGGTCGACGCTCGCCAGCAGGGCCGCCAGGTCGGGCAGAGACCCCCTAGGCCAGATCAGCGCCTGCCGCCCGGCGGCGGCGATGGCGGTCGCCGCCTTTTTTTCGCCCTCGGTTCCCCAGGTCAGCAGCAGCGTTGCGTTCAGCTCGCGGATCAGCCGCACGGCGAGCGCCTGCCAGGATGCAAGCCGCCAACGCTTGGTGGGCCAGGTGGTGCCGTAATGCAAAACCACCAGCGGGCGCTCTCTGGGGGGCGCCAGCCCCAACCCCTGCAGCTGGGCTGCGACCCGCGCGACAGCAGCGGGGCTAACGCTCAACGGGCCGGCCCACCTTTCTTCGCTACCGCCGGGCACCGCCGCCCGGGCAACCGCCAGGGACCGTCGGCTGACATGCCGCACCCCGTCACCCAGATGCACCCGGTGCGTGGTTGCCAGCAGATTTGGCCACTCCCGGACCCCACTGCGATCGAATCCATAGCGCTGACAGGAACCGGCCAAGCGCGTAAAAAGACCGCTTTTGCTGTTGCCCTGAAGATCCAGCACCCGGTCGTAGCCTTGGCGGCGCAGACCCCGGATCACCCGCCAGACACCGGCAGCCGCCGGCCAAAAAGCGGACCGGCGCCAGTTCTTGGTGCGCAGCACGATCACACGGTTCAGCAAAGGATGATCGGCGATGAGGGGCGCAAAGGCTTCTTCCACCAGCCAATCAATCCGGACGTCGGGCCTGGTGCTCTTCAAATAGGCCAATACCGGCAGGGCGTGCACCACGTCCCCCAGGGCGCTGGTTTTGACGATCAGCAGTTTCATGCCGACGATTCCATCAACAAGGCGACCCCGTCCATCACATCCGCCACACTGATGCGCTGCATGCAGCGGTGGTCGATCGGACAGCGGCGCAGCAGGCAAGGGGCGCATGCAACCTCTTTACGGACAATGCAGGATCGGTCGGACAGCGGCGAGGTCGTTTGGGGGTCTGTGGGACCGAAGACCGCCACGATCGGAACGCCCAAAGCGGCCGCAACGTGCATCGGCCCCGAATCGTTGGTCACCATCAATCGGCATTGAGAGATGACCGCCATCATCTGGCGAACCGTGGTCAGCCCGATCAGGTTAAGCGGCCGCGAATTCATGGCTTCAGCGATGTCCTGGCCGATTTTCTTTTCTCCCGTGCCGCCCGTAAGGACGACCCGCACCCCATATTCTTCGGCCAGGCGGTCGCCGACAAGGGCAAAGCGCTTCGGGATCCAGCGCTTGGCGGCACCATAGGAAGCCCCGGGGTTTATCGCCATGAAGTTCCCTGCACCCAAGCGTCGGCGGGCTTCGGCCCGTTCCTTTTCCGTGACCGCCAGGGCAAGCAGCCCGTCTCCGCCGCCAATTCCCAGCTTTTTCAGCATCGTCAGGTAATAACACGTGTGATGCAGGCGACGCTCAATCTCTCCGACCGATACCGCGTGAGAGAGCAAAGGCCCGCGGCCATCGGTGCGGTAGCCGGCCCGATGGGGAACACCGGCCAAATTGGCTGCCAAAGCGGCCTTAAAGGCGTTTTGAAATAAAATCGCCAAATCAAATTTTTGTCGCCGTAATTGACGGCAGAAACGCGCAAATCCAGCAATCCCTCGGTGCTGCGCCTTCTTGTCGTAAACCAGAATCGTGTCTAAATGGGGATGATGCCTGAAAAGTTCAGCCATCGTTGGATTGCCGACGAGGGTGATTTCAGCGCGAAAAAAGGTTCTGCGAACCGCTGCCAGGGCCGGGGTGGTCATCACTGCATCGCCAATCCAGTTGGTGGAGAATATCAGCAGGCGATTAATCTTCTCAGATCTTATGGTATTCACTTTTAAAGGCCGGGTACGCAGGTGAAGTAGAGGCATTCAGGGTGTTGTCGTTAATGTCGGCTATCCTGGTCGGCAGCCGACGCTGAAGCTGCAGCAACTTGGACAATCACGCAGGGTTCTAAATTTCGAAGTATCAACTCGATAAAATTCCTTTACATCGAAAGCGTTTTCCAACTTTATAGTTTGGAAACGCACAAGGCGCCGCAGGCCGGATTGGGATGTTAAATATCGTCCCAGACCGGTTGCCCGGCCTTGGGGTGTTTTTTCCATCGCCGGTGAACCCAGAACCACTGGTCAGGATAGCGGCGAATCATCTTCTCCAGCGTCTGGTTGTAGCGGCGGGAGTTCAGGGCGACGTCCCGCTGCGGGTCGCCGGTGACGGCCAGGGGGACTTGATCTTCTATCACCACCGTGAAGCCCCGGCCCCGACGGACGAGAAACATCGGATAGACCGGCGCTCGGGTCTTAAGCGCCAGCTGAGCTAATCCCTTGTTGGTGGAAACCGGTCTGCCGAAGAAATCGACGAACACGCCCTGGTCGCGTTTGACATTCTGATCCATCAGGATGCCGACGGCGCGGTTTCCGCGGAGGGCCCTGACGATCCGAAAGAGCGCGTTTTTCTTGGGAATCAGGTCGGCTCCGAAGCGGCTTCGGGAGCGGCCGAAAAACCGGTCCAGGGGCGCGAAATCCAGCGGCCGATAGACGATGCTGAGGCGAACGCCGAGCATGGTCGCCGCGGCCGGCAAAATCTCCCAGTTGCCGAAATGGGCGGTCAACACCAAAACCCCCCGGCGCAACTGGGCCAGCCGGCCGGGGGTGAAGCCCTCCAGAGAAAAATGGCGCGCAACCTCGCCGGGTGCGAGGCCCTGCAGCCACCCCACCTCGAACAGCAGCCTGCCCAGGTTCTGAAAGCTTCGCCGGGCCAGGAGGTCGATTTCCCGGGACGTTTTTTCGCGCCCGAAGGCGATTTTCAGGTTGGCCCTGGCGATTTTGCGGTGGCGCCGGTCCAGCCGGTACCACAACCCGCCAAGGGCGTCGCCCAGGGCTGCCGCCGGTTGCATCGGAATCAGGCCGATGATCCGAAAAAAACCATGAATCAGGTGATCCGCGAGTTGTGGCACTCTGGTCATCCCATCACCCGTCGGGCGGGCGCCCCGGGCTTCTCAAAACTGCTGCGCCCCATGGGTGTCGTGGACCCCCGGCAAGGGGCTTTTCCCAAGCCGGTCCGCCGCTTTACGACCGCTCGTCGCCGAACGCGGCAGGATCACCGTTTTTAGACCCAATGCCAGGCCAATGTCAATTTTCCACCACCCGAAAGTTTCAGGTGACAGGCGCGCCCGGGGGCGCTATTAAGTTGGCCAAATTCCAACCGAGCGTCCAAATGAATACCATAGGCCAAGCGCCGGTTTAATGGATCGGTAAAAATTAAAAAATCAGACAGTTTCGAAAAAAAGCCACGTTCAAGGCGCGAAAATCTCGGGAAGTGAGGCGCCCTTATGTGCGCCGCAGCGACTCCGAGATGCGGCGCAACGCAGAAATTGGTTTTTTTGCGGAACTGTCAATTTTACATCCTATCCGCCATGACGGGAAGCACCCACCGAATCGTCTTTTTCCTCTACGACTGCCTCTGGCGGGCGGCCCTGCCGCTGCTGCACCACAACCAGCGCCTGGCCGCGGGTTTTTCCCAGCGCTGCCTGCGGCAGCCGCTTCCGCGCGCGGACCTCTGGATCCAGGCGGCCTCGGTGGGGGAAGCCCAACTGGCGTGGCAGATCATCGGCCGGCTACGCCCCCCCGCCCCGGTCCGCGCCCTGGTCACCACCAACACCCGGCAGGGCTTGGATGTCCTTCGCCAGGCGGCCGGCCGCCACCCCGCCCCCCCCGGGGTGCGCCTGAGCGGTCTCGCCTATTTCCCCTTTGACCGGCCCGCCATCATGCGTCGGGCGGTGGACAGCGTGCGGCCGCGGGTCGTGGTCCTGCTGGAATCCGAGATCTGGCCGGGGCTTCTGGCGCAGCTCAAAGCCCGCGGCGGCCGCTGTCTGATCGCAAACGGCCGTATGACCCCCCGCAGTCTCAGACGCTACCGCATCTGGCCGTCCATTTGGCGCGCCCTGCGGCCGGAGCGCGTGCTGGCCGTCTCCCCGGCGGACGGCGCGCGTTTCGCGGCCCTTTTCGGCCCGGCCGGGATCACGGTGGTGCCCAATCTCAAGTTCGACCAGATGCAGGTCGACGCCGCTTCCAGGGCCGCGGTATCCGAAGACCCAGCCGCCGTAATCGCCCAGGGTCCGCTGGTGGTGCTGGGCTCTATCCGCCGGGCCGAGGAGAACCAGGTCCTGCGGATTATCAGGCGCCTGCGGCAGGCGGCGCCCGAGGCCGTGATCGGGCTTTTCCCCCGTCATGCCCACCGTCAGGCCGCCTGGCAAAAGAGACTTCGACGCGCAAGCATCCCCTGGGTGAAACGCTCGGGGGTCCGGGCGCCGGTTTCCCCCGGCAGCATCATCTTGTGGGACGGCTTCGGGGAACTGGCCGCCGCCTACGGGCGCTGCCGGGCCGCTTTCGTGGGCGGCAGCCTGGCCCCGCTGGGCGGCCAGAACTTTCTGGAGGCCCTAAACGGCGGTGTTCGACCGGTGATCGGGCCCCACTGGACCAATTTTACCTGGGTCGGCCGGGACCTTGTGAGCACCGGGCTGGTGCACGAGGTCCCCGACTGGCAGGCAGCAGCGGATGCCCTGGTCACCCACCTGCGGCAGCCCGCAGCGCGAGGTCAGATCCGGGAGCAAGCCGCGGCCTATATCCGGGCCCGCCAGGGCGGCACCGCCCGGACGGCCGGGGTGGTGTGCGAATTGCTTTTTGGGGGAAACGCCCCCCGCCGGCCCGCCGGCCCCGCCCAGCACCTCAACGCCAGGAGACCGCAAAAATGACGTCCCTTCCCACCTGTATCGGCATCATCCCGGCGCGCTACGCCTCCTCCCGTTTCCCGGGCAAGCCCCTGGTCCCGATCCTGGGCAAACCGATGTTCTGGCACGTCTACCAGCGCGCCCGAGGGTGCCCGGCCCTCTCCCGGGTGGTGCTGGCCACCGATGACCCGCGCATCACGGCGGCGGCGCGGCAATGGCAGGTGCCGGTGGTGATGACCCGCTCGGACCACCCCAGCGGCACCGACCGCGTGCTGGAGGCCGCCGAACAGCTGGGAGTCCCCGAAGACGCCGTGGTGGTCAACATCCAAGGGGACGAGCCGGCCCTGGAGCCCTCGGTCCTGACGGCGCTGCTGGCACCGTTTGAAGCCCCCGGCACCCGGGTGAGCACCCTTGCCCGAAAGTTGGACCCCGAGGAGGCGGCCAATCCCGACCGGGTCAAGTTGGTCTTCGGGGTTCAGCACCAGGCCCTCTATTTTTCCCGGGCGCCGATTCCCTTTGCGCGCGACGGCCAGGCCCACCAACCCCGCTACGGCCACATCGGCCTGTACGCTTTCCGGCTGGAGGCCCTGCGCCAGTTCGTTGCGCTGGGTCCCAGCCCGCTTGAGACCACCGAAAAACTGGAACAGCTGCGGCTGCTGGAAAACGGGATCCCCATTCAGGTGGTCCTCACCCGCCACCGGAGCATCGGGGTGGATCGTCCCGAGGACCTCGCAGCGGTGACCCGCCTGCTGACCGAGGCCGGCCCGCGGTCCGCTCGGGCCGGGGGCCCCGGCTGAAAAAATCGGCCGTCCGCCGCCGGATGAAATCCGAAAAGGCCTGAGCCTGATCCCCGAAGTCGATCCTGACACCGACCACCCCTAAAGGCAACGGCAAGAGACCGCGGGACTGGATGCGAACGAAGTCCTTGTGGGTCGTGACCAGCTGGCGCGCCCCGGTTTGGCGGGCCGCTTGTCGAATCCGTTCCAGATCCTTTTCGCCGTACCGATGGTGATCGGGGAAGGCCAGGGCCGCGCTGACGCGCACCCCAAGCCCGACGAGGGTTTGGAGAAAATCGTCGTTGCGGGCGATGCCGGAAAAGGCCACCGTCGGCGGCCCGGCCAGGCCGGCCACGCCCATCCGGGCTGCGACGGCCTCCATCCGGCGCTTTCCCGCCGGCACGACCCCGCTGAGGTACGGCCGATGACGGCAGTAAAACACCGGCACGCCGGTTCCCAGCCCCGGCAGCCGCGCGGCCGACGGCCCGCGACCGACGTTTCTTGCCGCGCGCGTGAAGACCACGGCATCGGCCCGCGTCAGAGCCGAGATCGGCTCCCGCAAAACACCTCGGGGCAGCACCCGCCCGTTGCCGAAGGGGGCAACGTGATCCAGCAGCAGCAGGTTGAGGTCGCGGGCCAGTTGCAGGTGCTGGTAGGCATCGTCCAGCACCAGAATATCCACCCCGAAGGCCGCCAGGGCGCGCAGCCCCGCCCGGCGGCGGCATCGCCCCACGACGACCCGCACCCCGGGAAGCAGGAGCGCCATCAGATAGGGCTCGTCGCCAGCCTCGGCGGCGGTCATGCGCAGGTTTGCACCGTCGCTGACCACCCCGCCGGTTTTTTCCGCGAGCCCCCGGTAACCCCGGCTGATCACCGCCACCCGGTAGCCCAGCTGCTGCAGCAGCCCGGCGAGATGGATGGCCATGGGGGTCTTGCCGGTCCCCCCCACGGTCAGGTTGCCGATCGCAATCACCGGGCGAGGCAATCTTCGCGCCCGCAGCACGCCCCGCCGGTAAAGGGCCGCCCGCAAGAATCCCACCCCGCCATAGACACCCGCCGCCAGATCCAGCCCGGCTGCGAGCGGGTCGAACGGGCGCGGCCGCTCGCCGCCCATGAGCGCCTCGACCCGGCGGCGCAGACCGCTCACCGGCTACCCCCCCACACGGTGGGTCCGGTGGCTGGGGGGCAGAGCCGTTTGAGCGCCGCCACCGTCCGCGTAACCGCGCCCTTGTTGGCCTGGAAGACGGCAGCCGCCTGCCGCCCCATCAGACGGGCCCGCGAGGGGTTTTGCAGCAGATCGACCGCCTGACGGTCGAGCGCCGGCGCGTCCGCCACCTGGACGGCCCCACCGGCGGCCAGTAGAAGCCGTGCGGCATCCCTGAAATTGCGCATGTCGCCGCCGAAGATCACCGGTTTGGCCCATGCCGCGGGCTCCAGGGGGTTGTGGCCGCCGAGGGGCACGAAGCTGCCGCCGATGACAGCGATATCCGCCAGAGCGTAAAGCCTCCGCAGGACACCCAGAACATCGACCACCGCCACCGTCCAGGGGCGCTGGCCGTCTGACCCGGAAAGATTTTCCAGCGTCCGGGCTGTGAAGCCTGCGGCTTGAAACAGCCGGGCCACCGCTATCGCCCGCTGGGGGTTGCGCGGGGCGACGATCAGCCGGACCTCCGGCAGATCCGCCCTCAGCCGGGCAAAGGCCTTCAGCAGCAGCTCCTCCTCGCCCGGATGGGTGCTGCCGGCAACGATGACCGGAGCCGGCGGCGGCAAGAACAGCCGCCGCCGCCAGACCGCGGCCTCCTCTGCAGGCCCGGCGGGTGCCGGCTGGTCGAATTTGAGATTTCCCGTGACCGTCAGCCGCCCCCAGGGCACCCCAAGGGCGTGAAAGCGGGCCGCGTCCCGCGGGCTCTGGGCGCAAACCAGGGCCAGGCAGCGCAGGACGCGGCGGGTGAAGCCGGGAAAGCGGCGGTAGCCCTGGAATGATTTCTCCGACAGGCGGGCGTTTACCAGGGCCAGCGGCACGCCGCGGCCGGCGAGATAGGTCAGAAAGTTCGGCCAGAGGTCCGATTCGACGATCACAACCATCGCGGGTCGCACCCGCGCCACCGTGCGGCGGATGCTAAACGGCAGATCATAGGGGTAATAGAACAGATGCGTCACCAGCCCCTTAACCTGCTGCCGGGCGATCTGGAATCCGCTCAGGGAGGAGACCGAAAGCACCAGCCGGCGGCCATCGCATGCGCCGGCCAGCCCGCGGACCAGCGGCACGGCCGAGATGGTTTCGCCCACCGAGAGGGCGTGCACCCAGATCGGCCCCCGGCCCGCACCGGAGCCTGGCTCCGGACGGGGCGGGCGATCGGCCAGCCCCAGGCGCTGCAGCACGGTCCGCCGCCGCCGCGGGGTCAGCAAGATCAGCGGCAGCAGAAGCGGGGCGGCGCCCGCCAGGAACAGATGCAGCAGGAGATTGTAGAAAATCGGCATATTCCCCCCGCCAGGCGCCCCATCCGCGCGCCCGCCGGCCTACTGGGCGTTGAGCAGGGTGATTACCCCAAAGCAGAGAAACACCACGTTGGCCGCCCAGGCGGCGATCAGGGGCGCCATCACCTCTGCGTACCCCAGTGCAATGAAAAGGCTATAGACCAGCCAGTAGAGAAAGGCCATGCCGATGCCGTAGGCCACCCCCGCCGCCAGGGCTTCCCGCCGCTGGCTTCTGAGGGCCATCCCGGTTCCGGCGATCAAGAGAATTAGACAGGTGAACGGAAAGGCCAGCTTGGCGTGCAGGTCCACCCGGTAGTCGCTGGGGTCGTGGCCGTCGGCCCGGATCTCGCGGATGTGGGTCAAAAGCTCGGCAAAGCTCATTTCCTCGGTCCTCTTGGCCACCATGCCGAGATCCGCCGGCACGAGATCGATGCGAACGCTCTTCTCCGGGGCAAATTCGCTCAGAAAGGCGCCACTGGCCGCGTCCAGCCGTTGCTCCAGCACCTGCTTGAGGTGCCAGAGGCCGTCACGAAAGACGGCCTGATTGGCGTCCAGGCGCCGGACCAGGCGGAAATCAGCGTCCATCCGATGGACGGTCAGACCGTAGGCGATCTTTTTGACCCGGTCGAAGTAGCTGACGTGGATGATCTCGCGTTTGCCCTTGACCCAGATGTCCTTTTGCCGTCCGGCCGCGGCCTCTTTTTTTTGCACGTCCTCCAACCAGATCTTGTTGGCCAGCTGGGTGCTGACCGGCACGGCCACATCTGTAAAAAAGAACAGCGCGGCGCTCCCAAGCACCCCGAGGGCCAGGACCGGCCGCAGCAGCAGGTAGACGCTCACACCGCTGCTGCGCAGGGCCGTGAGCTCGTTGTTCTTGTTCATCAACCCGAAGACGATGGTCACCGCCAGCAGCAGACAGACCGGCAACACCTGGGCGACGATGAAGGGTATTTTAAGGGCGAAATAGACCAGCGCCCGGCTGATGGGCAAACCGGCCTCGAAAAAATCATCCAGTTTCTGAAAAAAATCGACGATCAGGTAGACCCCGAGCACCACCGTCAGCAACAGGCAGAAGTATTTGCAGATTTCACGGCTCAGGTAGGTATTGATGATCAACATGGGGTGGATCACATCTCCGAACCTAGCGGCCGCCGCGGCGCCTGCTGCGGCGCCAGGCGGCGGCCAGACGCTCGAGCCCGTCAGCGGGCAATTCCAAACGCAGGGGGCGCTCCCGGGCCATGCGGACAAAAAGAAAGACCCCCACGACCACCGTCACGAGGTTGGGCATCCAGACCGCCGCAATCGGGGGGATTCGTCCGCTTTCGCCAAATACCGACCCCGCCGAGAGCAGCAGGTAGTAGGCCAGAAAAAAAGCCACGCCAAGCACCAGGCCGTATGACCGGCTGGCCCGTTTGGCCTGCATCCCCAGCGGCATCGCCAGAAAGCCCAGCGCAAGACAGGCAAAGGGAATCGAAAACATCTTGTGGTAGCGCATCAGGGCATTGAAGTACCCGGCGTCCCGTGCTTGCCGGTGCTCGCGGATGTAGCGCCCCAGCTCGGTGAGGTTCATCTCGCGGCGGTGTTTGGATGGGCTCTTTTCCGGCTGCAGCATCTCCCCCAGGCTCAGGGTCAGATCGTAGGTGTCGAAGCCGATGGCGTTGGCCCGCAACTCCTGGAGGTCCACCTGGTGGATGGTGCCGTCAAAAAGCCGCAGCCGCCAGGTCAGGCCGTCCGCCGCCCGCAGCAGCTGCCCCCGGGGGGCCACCACGGTGCTGGCCATTTTGGCGTCCTGACGGTTCTCGATAAACACCTCGCGCAGCGTCCGGGTCTGGGTGTCCACCTGGCCGACGTAAAGCGTGATGCCCTCGAAGGTATCGGTGAACTGCCGCTCCCGCAGGCCGATGTCGATGCTGCCGGCGGCGATGCGGGTCACCAGTTGCTTGGCCGACGACCGTCCCCAGGGCTGGCCGTAGAGGGACATGAAGGCGGTCAGGAGCCCCCCCAGCAGGCAGAAGAGCAAGACCGGCGGCAGCAGCGCGGTGACGTTCACCCCGCCGGCCTTGAGCGCCACGATCTCGTTGTCGCTGGTAAGGCGCAGAAAAGTCAGCAAAACCGCCATCATCACGGCCATCGGGATGACGAAGACCATGAAGTAGGGAATGGTGTAAACCACCACCTGCAGCACCTGCAGCACCCCGACACCGTGGTTGACCACCAGATTGGTGATCTCCAGAATGCGGCTGGTCAGAAAAATGAACGTGAAAAAGGCCAGATTGATGCCAAAGGGCGGCAGCAGCTCGACAAACAAGTATCGGTGGACCAGGTTGTTGGTTTTCATGACCGGGGTCGGGATTTGGCCGGCAATCCGCGCGGGGTCCGCCTTCAAACCGGATCGCCGCCGTTAAACTGCATCTGGTAGAGCTTGTGGTAGACGCCTTCGGCCGCCAGAAGCTCCTCGTGGGTGCCCTCTTCCACGATGGCACCGTCCACGATGGCCACCACCCGCCGGGCATGGCCGATGGTGGAGAGCCGGTGGGCGATGACAAAGGTGGTCCGCCCGCACATCAGATTGCCCAGCGCCTTCTGCACCAGCGCCTCGGACTCGGAATCCAGCGAGGAGGTCGCCTCGTCGAGGATCAGGATCGGCGCGTCTTTAAGAAGCGCGCGGGCGATGCAGATGCGCTGCTTCTGCCCGCCGGAGAGGCGCCCGCCCAGCTCCCCGATGGGGGTGTTGAACCCCTCGGGAAAGTTTTGAATGAAATCCCAGGCGTAAGCGGCCCTGGCGGCGGCTGCGATCTCCGCGTCGTTGGCCTGCGGTTTGCCGTAGGCGATGTTGTTGCGCACGGTGTCGTTGAATAGAATCGGGTCCTGGGTCACGATGGCGATCTGGCGCCGCAGGTCGCTGACGGCCACCGCGCGGAGGTCGATGCCGTCGATCAGAATCGCCCCCCGGCTGACGTCGTAGAAGCGCGGGATCAGGTTGACCAGCGATGTTTTGCCGCCGCCGCTCATGCCCACCAGGGCCAGGATCTCGCCGGGGCCCACATCCAGGGTGATCCCCCGCAGAATGGGCTTTGTGTCGTAGCGAAACCAGACGTCCTGGAAGGTGATCCGATGCGGCCCAGGCGGGATCACCAGCGGGTTGACGGGGTCGCGGATATCCGAGGC
>JAJDNY010000115.1 GCA_022340425.1 Desulfobacteraceae bacterium
CCTGCGAATGAGCCGGGCAGCGGCTCTGGAGGAAAGCATTCCGGGAAGCGATTTTTCCGGCCTGGTGAAAGCCCATAGCCGCCTTCTGGCGAGGCTCAGCCGCGAGATCGCCGAGGGGGTCGCCACCCTATCACGGGAATAGGCGCCTACAAAATGCGATGCCACTTTGAAGGAACTCAACTCAATTCCTTCGTTTAGCAGCTGTCAGTTTTATCAGGGCACTGTAACATCGCTTTCGTGAATGAATCGAAATCCGAATAGCGCAAGCCCCCTCCCCACACAATCGAAAGAAGGTCGCATCAAAGCAGTTTGCTGGTTCTGCTGTAGTGTGTCCAATCTTGCAATGGCAACTCAGACCGCTACGAGGATGTCGTCGCCTGCAATCAGGCCATAGGTTCAAGCGCTATGGGGCGAAGAATCGGAGGTAGTGCTGAAAGAGCTGGCTACGTCATCAGCGACTCACTGAGGCAAAGCCGAGCTTATGAGAAGCGGAGGCTTGCTCCTTGAGAGCCCCAGGAGGGAACGATCTTGACCTAAGCCCCCTTTGCACCGGTTGAAATCGTGTCTCCTGTGAGCTTTCAATGTTCCGATGACGCGAAAAGAAAGGTCGATAGAACCGGCCTTGGTCGAACCCCACATCAAATGCCTCCTAAAATTCCCTCCAGAGCCCTCCAATCGAGCAGAGGGAGGTCCCGCGACCTCCCTCTCTCACACCACCGGGCGTGCGGTTCACTTACCACGGCTATTGTAGTTTAATGGCATCGACAAGACAAAGTAAAATTCTCAGAACAGGATGCTTATGCGCCTCAAAATGACGCTTATCATTGTTTTATCAGCCGCCGCGGTATTGCTCCTTGCCGGATACCTGCTTCTGCGCTCCCAGGACTACAACCGCTACAGGGAAGTGATCGAAACGGCCGTGAAGAATGCAACCGGTCGGGAGCTGACGATCGGGGGCGACCTCGCGCTTATGGTCTCGCTGAAACCAAAGCTCGTGGTTTCGAACGTAACCCTCGCCAACGCGCTTTGGGGAGAACACCCCCTGATGGCCAGGATCGGCCGCTTTGAGGCCCGCATCAAACTGCTGCCACTGGTGCTCGGGGACCTGGATATCACAGAGATCGAATTAAACGATGCCGAACTGAATTTGGAGATCGATGCGAGCGGTCGCGCTAACTGGACATTTGACCCTGCACGCACTTCACGCACGGACTTCTGGTTTATCAATCGCCTGATGCTGAACCATCTGAGCCTGCAACGCCTCGCCGTCACCCATCGTAACGGGCGGACAGGCCTGACGGCGCGGTATGACCTGGCCGCCCTGGAACTTACGCGTTCGCCTGCGGTCGAATCGCTTTCGGTAAAATTGGTGGGGCGCTTGAACGGCCAGCCCGCGGCGCTGTCAGGGCAAATCGGGGCGATGGGCAAGCTGTTCACCCATGAGCGGTTCCCGGTCGCCCTTGAGGGAGAGATTGCAGGGGCTGAAACCAAGCTCCGCGGTGAAATCGGCAAAATCCTGAGCTTGCGGGACCTTGACCTTGAAGTTCAGTTAAAAGGCGCAGACCTGGCCCTGCTGGGCACCGGAATCGGCGTCCGCCTGCCGAAAACGGATCGGTTCGACCTGGCGGCGCAGCTTGGCGGGAACGCGGGCGCCCTGACCGTAACCAACGTCAGCGGCAGCACGTGGCGGGCCACCCACCAGTTCCAGCTTAAAGGTGAGATCGGCAACCTGAACACCCTCGCGGATATAGACCTGGTGTTTCAGGGCGATGGCGCAAATCTGGCCGAGCTGGGCCCGATCATCGACCAAGCCCTCCCGCAAACGGAAGCGTTTCGGGTAAGCGGCCGCCTGATCGGCTCCACCGGCGCGCTTCGCATTGAAGAGACGGCGGCAACCTTTTCCCGCGGGGGTCTCAAACTCAGCGCCGATGGCAATATTTCGGAGATCAGCGTGGGCAGGGGGTTGGACCTTATGCTCAACTGCTCGGGAACAAACCTTGGCAAGCTTGGGCCCATCATCGGTACCTCCCTGCCGAACTCCGGCCCGTTTGAGATCTCGGGTCGACTCACGGGCGCGTTTGATGCGCTCAGCCTTGAAAACGCCGATGCAAAGCTTTCCGGCGCCGGTTTCGAACTGGCGGCGAAAGGCGCGGTGGGCAATCTCAACGCGCTGACCGGCATTCGTCTCCAGGCAGATGTTGCAGGCAGCGACCTAAAAGCCTTCGGCCGGTTCTTTAAAATTTCGCTGCCGGTGTCGGATTCATTCGATATTGTCGGCCTCATCAGCGGATCCCGGCAAGCGCTCGCGCTTCAGGATGCCAAGGCGAATGCCGGACGCGGCAGCCTGGCGGTGCAGTTTTCAGGAAGCGTCGGAAACCTGATCGACTTCTCCGGGGTAGATGTCGGCCTGAAAGCATCGGGCCGGGATCTGGCGGAACTCGCGCCCCTCATCGGCCAACCGCTTCCCCGGACAGGCCCCTTCAGTATTGACGGCCGCCTTAAAGGCGACACCCATGTCCTGGCATTTTCAGGAGGTCAGGGATCCGTCGGCCACGGCAGCATCAAGGTGTCCGCGAAGGGTGCGATAAAGGAGGTGATCGCGCTTGAGGGAATCGATCTGATGCTTAGCGCTTCCGGAAAAGACCTCAGCGAGCTCGGGAGCATGATCGGGGTTAAGCTGCCTGAAACCGGGCCATTTGACGCAACAGGGCGTCTGACGGGCTCCGCCGGCAAGCTGGCGCTGCGCGAAGCGCGTGGCAATATCGGCAAGGGGCCTTTACGGCTTGCGGCTTCCGGCAAATTTGAGGACCTGCTGGATCTCAACGGCATTGACCTCAACCTTGAAGTTTCGGGAAAACAACTGGGCGAGTTGGGAGAGATCTTTGACGCGCAGATGCCTGACTTGGGCCCGTATAATTTGCGTGGACAGCTTACCGGTTCCCGCAAGGTTCTGAACTTCAAAAACGTTTCCGCCACTGTTGACCAGAGCGACTTCAGCGGGTGGGGGACAGTCGAAATGCGTTCCAGACCGAAGGTCACCTTGCGGTTGGAATCGGCCCGGATCGATGTCACACCGCTCATCGGGGAGGCGAACGAGGATATCCAGCATGTGGTTTCCGAAAAGCGCCACCCCAAACTGTACGTGGCTTCGGATCACCCCCTGCCCATCGATAAGCTCAACACCCTGGACGCGGATGTCGAATTGCGCGCCCGCAACATCCGGGCGCGAGACACCGACCTGGAGTTGGGGCACCTGGTTTTTCGAATTCAGCAGGGCTCTCTCAGTGTAGACAAACTCGAAGTCACCTACCGGCAGACCAAGATTTCAGCTGACCTGGGTGTCAAAACAGAGATCGGTTCACCCCCAACGGTGGCCTTCAAGTTTCTGGCCCAGGACTTCGACCTCGGCAGTTTTCTCGATGAAATCAAGGTGGGGAGCGGTAAGACGTCCGGGCACATTGACATCGCGGCGAAGTTGAGCAGCCGGGGAGAGTCCTCCCGGAGTCTCCGGGCAAACCTCGATGGCACCATCGGCGCCGTTTTCGGCAAGGGGGACTATCCGCGCGGCCTTGACCTCATCGCGGAGGATCTCACCCAAAGGATCATCCCCTTCTGGGGACACCACAACGAGGCAGGCCAGCTCAACTGCGGTGTGCTCCAGTTCGGCATCCGAAGCGGCGTCGCCAAAACCGAGAATTTTTTATTCGACTCTGAACGCAGTGTCCTGACAGGGGCCGGAGAGATCAACCTCGCCACAGAGAAGATCGATTTTCTGCTGGCACCCAAACCCAAAGATCCCAGCCTCTTCAGCCTGAACACGAAACTGCGCATCACCGGCAGTGTTCTGGATCCGACCGTCAGGCCAGACCCCATGTCAGCGGCCATCAAGGGGGCCAAAGCGCTGAGCTTTTTCGCCATCGGCCCGGCCGGACTTTTGGCACCCTTCGTCAGCCTGGGGGGAACTCAAAAACACCCCTGTGATCTCCAGAGCCTTCAAAACGAGATCGAGGCCATCTACCACTGACTGGCCATCAAGTGCGGCCATCCCCCCCATCCAACCGGGATGCGCAACCTCCAAAACCCATTGGTCTACATATTTGACACACCCGAGAATGCGTCGGGAATCACCCTCTTGAAGTAGTGGCACCAAATCCCGGAAAGGAGACGGGTTAGTGTAACCCTCTTTCTGTAATTTCGATTCAAGCTCCAAGAGCCATGCGGGACCACCCTGGGGGATTCCCAAAAATTCCCCGGTGTGGTCCCGCCTGGTCCAAGTCCGGAAGGGCTTGAAATTGGTGAGCCAGATCAGTACTCCAAAGGTTCGCCAAAACCAAAACGGAGGGACTGAAATGACCCACCACGAACAGAATATAAATCGGGCAGATGTTGGAATTTGAAATCGCTTCTGGAAACCCGCCCGGTTTTCCACCGGAACGATGCCCACATCGCCGGCCACGTGTTTTGCAGCTTTATGGCGCTGGTGCTGCGAAAGGAGCTGGACCAGCGTCTTTCGGCTGCCGGTCACCGATTCGAGTGGCTGCACATCAAGCAGGACCTCGAGGCGCTCAAACAGGTCGTCTTCGAGGAGAACGGCAAACGGTTTATTGTCCGCAGTGAATGCAAGGGCAACTGTGGCAAGATCTTCCAGGCGGTCGGGGTGGCATTTCCCCCGCGCGGTGATCGAAGAAATCAATCTCTTTGCGCGGGGATGGGTCGGCTACTTACGACTCGCCAGTGTTAAAGCTCAATTCGATATGCTGAATCAATGGATACGTCGGCGCTTGCGCAAAATCTTATGGGAGCAATGGCGTAAACCCAAGACCCGTTGTCGAAAGCTGATAGCACTGGGACTTGAGGCTCATCGGGCACGTAAGGCAACAGCAACCGGCCTTGGGGCCTGGTGGAATGCGGGGGCCTCGGGCATATGCATGCGGTCGTCAATAACCGCGTCCTGGCCTCATGGGGACTTCGGAGCCTTCTCGATCAACATCGGGCCATGCAACGGTCCAAATGAACCGCCGTGTACGGTCCCGTACGCACGGTGGTGTGGGGGGACGGGAAGGGCGACCTTCCCTCCCAATGGGATTGAACGTCGTTTCAAACTCTCTCTTGCAGTGGGTTTGACGTTTCCATCCCAATCGCCGCGCCTTTGCGCGGCCGCCGGGGAAGGGCGCACTACCTGCGGGACGCGGAGGGGTCCGGGTGAAACAAGGCGAAGACCACCGGGATCAGGACCAGGGTGATCAGGGTAGAGCCGGTCAGGCCCCCCACCACCGCCCGCGCCAACGGGGCCTGGGCGTCGGAACCCTCGCCGATGCCCAGGGCCAGCGGCAGCAAGCCCAGGATGGTGGTGAGGGTGGTCATCAGGATCGGGCGCAGGCGGCGGCGGCCGGCTTCGATCAGGGCTTCCTGGATGCCCATCCCCTCCCGGATCTGCCGTCCGGCCTGGTCCACCAGAAGGATCGCGTTGTTCACCACGATGCCCCCCAGCATGATGCAGCCGATGTAGGACTGCACATTCAGGGTCGTTCCCGTCACGAACAGCGTCACCAGTACCCCGATGATGGCCAGGGGAACGGAGAACATGACCACCAGCGGGTCCCGCAGGGATTCGTACTGGCAGGCGAGCACCGTGTAGACCAGCACCAGGGCCAGGAGAAGGGAGACCACCAGCTCCCGGAAGGCTTTTTGCTGTTCCTCGAACTTGCCGGCCACCTTCAGGTCGTAGCCCACCGGGCGGGGAATGCCATCCAGCCGGGCCTGCACGTCGCCAGCCACCGATCCCAGGTCACGCCCGGCGATGTTGGCCGTAACCGTCACCCGGCGTTGCTGGTCCTTGCGGTCGATCAGCACCGGACCACGGCTGGCTTCGGTGGCCACGACATTGCGCAGGGCCACCGCCTCACCGGAATCCGTCGTCAGGGTGAGATCGAGAATCTCGTCCAGGGAGCGCTTCTCGGCGTCCTTGAGCTGCACCAGGATCCGGTAAGCGTCGCCGTTCCGGCGGAACTCGCCGGCCTTGGACCCTGCGACCGCGGTTTGCAGCAGCTCGGTGACATCCCGGATGCTCAGGCCCAGATCGGCCACCTTGTCGCGGTTCACGCGGACGGCCTGCTGGGGGATGCCGGCCTCGAGGCTCGTCTCCAAATCCGTGACCCCCGGCACCTCCAGGATGAGGGCTGCGGTGCGACGCGCCAGGGCGTCTATGGTGGCAAGATCGTAGCCGCGAATTTCCACCGTCAGGCCCGTTTCGCCCCCCAGCAGGCGGTCCAAAAGGAACTGCCCCTGGGGCGCCCGCACCCGGATTTCCATCCCCGGTACGCTTCCTGCCAGCCGCTGCCGCAGATCATCGGCAATTTCCACGTTGGAACGTTGGCGCTGGGTGGCCGGCAGCAGGGACAGGCGGAATTCCCCCTCGGCCCCGGCGTCCGCCCGCCAGCCGGTGGGGCCCACGCGGACCACCCAGGCCACCGCTTCGGGCACAGCCGGCAAAATGATCTGCTCCATGAGACGGGTTTGTCGATCCACCAATTCAAGGCGGGTACCGATTTCCATCTTGCCGATGACGCGCACCTCGCCCTCGTCGCTGGGGGGCAGAAGCTCGCTGCCGATCAGGGGCAGGAGCAAAAGGCTGGCGCCCAGCAGAGCCGCCGCCGTCAGCACAGTGGTCCAACGATGCCCCAGGGCCCAGCGCAGGAGATCCAGGTAAGACCTTTCGATACCGTCGATGACCGAACGGGCCTTGGCGGCCCAGCGGCCGCCGGGGTCGGCGGCGCCCCCGGGGCGTCGTGGCCCCAGGGACAGAAACCGGGAGGCCAGCATCGGCACCAGGCTCAGGGAAAGAACCAGGGAGCAGACCAGCGCGAAGATGATCACATAGGCCATCTCCTTGAAGAGAATGCCCGCCACACCGCGCACGAAGACCAGCGGCAGGAAAATGACCAGGGTCGTGATGGTGCTGGCGATGATGGCCGGCCCGACTTCCTGGGCTCCCGCCACCGCGGCCTCTTCGGGCGCAAGGCCGTTTTCGCTGCGGCGGCGGTAGATGTTTTCGAGCACGACGATGGAGCTGTCCACCATCATGCCCACCCCCAGGGCCAGTCCCCCCAGAGTCATCAGGTTGAGGGTGAAGCCCCCGAAATAGATGAGGGCGAAGGTGGCCACGATGGAAATGGGAATGGACAGGGAGACCACCAGGGTGCTGCGAATGCTGCCCAGGAAAAACAGCAGCACCACGATGGCCAGTCCGCCGCCGTAAAGCACCGAGCGGGCCACATTGGCGATGGAGCGCTCGATCAGGTTGCCCTGGTTGATGACCGGCACCACGGCGATCTGGGGGAGGGCCTGGTTGATGGCCGTGATTTCGGCCAGGACGCGGCGGGAAACCTCCACGGTGTTGGCGTTGGCCTGCTTGCGGATCCCCACGTAGAGCCCGCGGCGGCCGTTGACGCGCACGATGCGGGACACCTTCTCGTAGGTTTCCCGGACATCGGCGATCTGACCCAGGCGCACCGCGGCGCCTTCGCGTTGCACGATGACCGTGTTCCGGATTTGATCCAGATCGGTGAACTCGGCCGGGGCTCGCAAGGTGACCTCGTAGCGCCCCTGTTCGATCTTGCCCGCCGGCAGGTCGAGATTGGCGTCGCCGATGGCCGCGATGATGCGGTCGAGGGGCAGGCCGGCAGCCTTGATCCGCTCAGGATCCAGTTCGATCCGAACTTCGCGGTTGAAGCCCCCGAAGAGGTCCACCTGGGCCACGCCCGGGATGCGGGCAAACCGGTAGCGCACCTGGTCTTCGATCAGCTGCGTCATTTCAACGGGATCGATGATGCTGGAGATGCCCAGAATGACGACCGGAAAACTGGCAATGTCGAATTTGCTGGTGCGGGGCCCGACGATATCCTCCGGCAGTTCGTTGATTTCGTCTTCGAGCTTGCTCTGGACCTCGATGGCGGCCGTGTCGATGTCCGTTCCCCACACGAAGGTGACCCGCACCGCGCTGCGGCCCTCCGACGAGGTCGAGGTGATTTCCTCCACGCCGGGCACCACGGCCACGATCTCCTCGATGATGCGGGTCACCAGCCGCTCCATCACCTCGGGGCTGGCCCCTTCGTAGTCGGTCCGGATTGTGAGCGTCGGCAGTTCGATGTCGGGCAGCATGTCGATCTGCAGACGGGTGAGGGAGACGGACCCCAGAATGACCAGGATCAGGGTCACCATGGTCGTGAAGATCGGCCGCCGGACGCTGAAACGCGGCAGTTTCATTGCTGGTCAGCCCCATTGCGGACGGGCACGCGTGGTTCCTGATCCGCCGCAATTGTGATCGGGGAGCCGTCGTCCACCTGCTGCTGCCCGATGACCACTACCCGGCCGGAGAGTCCCTGGCCATCCACCTGCACCCGGCCGTCTTCGCGGATGCCTGCCGCGACTTCGCGCCAGCGAACGGATCGGCCGTCCTCGCTGACCACGAAGACACCGGTTCGATCGTTGCGCTCGGTCAGGGCCTGTTCCGGAACGATGACGGCATCGGCCACCCGGGACAGTTCCACGCTGGCCTGGATGAACATGCCGGGTTTGAGGCGGTGGCGGGGATTATCGATGGTCATCTCGATGCGTGCCTGGCGGGTGGCTATGCGGAAGACCGGAGCGATGCGGGCGATGCGGCCCGTAAAGGTTTCATCGGGATAGGCCGCCGTGGTCAGGGATACCATCTGCCCGGGCAGCATGTTGGCATAGTCCCGTTCGGTGACGAAAAAGACCCCCAGGATGGGGTCCAGCTCGACGATCATGAGCAGGGGCGTGTTGGCTGCCAGGGTCTGTCCTTCGTCCACGTAACGTTCGGCCACGACGCGTTCGTCGTTCCCACCGGTCCAGCCCGCCGTAACCCGGGTGTAGCCCAGGCGGATGTTGGCGCTCTCCAGGGCGGCGGCGAATTTGGCCACCTGGGCTTCGGCCACGGCCAGCTGCGCCCGCTTGGCCAGAAGGTCCTGGCGGGCCGCATCGAACTCCGAGTCGGAGGCGATCCCGCGTTTACGCAACGACTCGGTGCGTTGGAACTCGCGGTCGGCGATCTCCAGGACGCTTGCGGCCGCGGAGCGATTGGCCTGAGCTACGGCCAGGTCGGCCCGGGCCTGGGCTACGGCCTGGACATACTCGTCATTGTCGAGCTCGGCCACCACCTGCCCACGCCGGACGGCATCGGCAATGTTCACCAAGACACGCTCCACCCGGCCGCTGACCTTGGGCGCCACGACGAATTCCGCCAGGGCCTCCAACTCTCCGCTGAAGGAACGCCTGAGCGCGATCGATCCCCGTTCGACGGGCGCCACCTCGACCGGCACCGGCCGCACAGCGCTGGGTTGGCCATCGGAACCGCTGCGGTCCTGCCAAGCAGTGGTGACAATCCATCCGAGCAGCGCCGCGGCGGCGAGAATCACCGCCAGCAGAACGCGTTTGGAGACGACCGATTTCATGGGCGCTATCCTTTGGTCGAAGACCTTAACGAGGCGCTTGACCCAAAAAGCAGGCTACGCTTCGGCGATCATGCACCATCGTGCCTTTTGACCGATTTTGCAACGAGAAAAAAGGCAATGCGAGCACCGTCTGCCGGGCCAGGGCGGCCGCGAGCGGTCGGGGCGAATTGAATTGTCAGGCCTGCCCCAAACGCGTTATAGGCTCTACCGACAAGCCAAGCCTCGAAGGTCCGTCATTCCGGCGAAGACCGAAATCGCATCCATGGCCGAGGGGTTTGCAATGAAAGCCCGGCTTGCGTCGGGTTGACGGGGAGGCGTTCACCCGGCCAGATTGACCCATTCGGCGCCGGTGCCATGCCGGCGCAACCGCCGGATTGTTTGTAAGGAGCTTATCGTGACAGCCGTAAGATGCCACCGTCGCTGGGTGATCACTGCGTTGCTCGGACTGTTGCCGGCCTTGACCGCCTGCGCACCCATTGCCGGCGGGATCGACCGGGCCGCCGGGGGGCCGTCTGTGCCGCTTGATACGGTGATCGCAATGCCCCCGGAGAAAGCGGGGCGGTCTCCGGAGACCACGGCACCGCTCGTTTCTACCGGCCCGCTGAAGATCTCCGTTACCGAAGCCATCCTGCTGTGCCTCGAAAACAACCGCGCCCTCGCGGCGGAACGGTTGAACCCGGAAATCGTCCAAACCTTCGAGGATCAGGAGCGCGCGCTGTTCGATCCGGCGGTGGATGCGGAAATCGCCGCAGGCCGCCGAAAGGCCGAACGCCAGGCCCGCTCCGGGTCGCAAACCGAAAGTTTTTCTGGCGACACCCTGGACGGCCGCATTTCCCTGGGGCAGTATTTTCCCACCGGCACGACCGTGACTCTGGAGGCCGGTACCCAAATGTCCGACTCCAGCCTTTACGAGGACCCCTTTTATGCCAGCCGTCTGGGGATGACGGTGACCCAGGCCCTCCTGAAGGGCTTCGGCCCCCAGGTCAACCTGGTGCGGCTGCGCCAGGCCCGCCTGGACACCCGCATGTCGGCCTTCGAGCTGCGGGGCTTTACCCAAGCACTGGTGGCGGAAGTGGAGCGAACCTGTTGGGACTACGCCCTGGCCCGGCGCCGGATCGAGATCGTCGAGGAATCCCTCAAGGTGGCCCGCCAGCAGCTCGACGAGACCGAAGAACTCATCGCCGTGGGACGGCTGGCCAGGGCCGAACGGGCGGCGGTCCAGGCCGAGGTGGCAGCCCAGGAGCAGGCCCTCATCGAGGCCCGGGCCGCCCAGGAAACTATCCGCCTGCAGCTTCTGCGGCTGCTCAACCCACCAGGACCCGGCCTCTGGCAACGGAACATCGAACTGGTCCACCAGCCGACCCTGCCGGAGATCACCCTGGAAGCGGTGGAGCAGTATGTGGCCCTGGCCCAGCGCATGCGGCCGGTTTTGAACGAAGCCCGCCTGCAGCTCATGCGCGGCGACCTTGAGATCGTCAAAACCGGCAACGGCCTGCTGCCCCTGATGGAGCTTTTCGTCACCCTCGGCAAAAGCGGCTATGCCGATTCCTTCGTCCGCTCAGTAGACCGCATCGACGGCGACAGCTACGACGCCTTGGCGGGCGCAAGACTCGCCTATCCTTTTTTCAATCGCGATGCACGCGCCCAGCACCGGCGAGCGCAGCTGTCGCGCGACCAGGCCCAGAAAGCGCTCGACAATCTTGCCCAGCTCGTGGAGGTCGATGTCCGCACGGCCTATATCGAGGTCAACCGCACCAAGCAGCAGATCACCGCCAGCTCGGTCACCCGCCGGTTCGACGAGGAAAAGCTGCGCACCGAAACGGAAAAACTGCGGGTGGGCAAATCCACCAGTTTTCTGGTGGCCCAGGCCCAGCGGGATCTCCTGGTCAGCCGCATCTCCGAGGTTCAAGCCCTGGCCAACTACCTCAAGGCCCTGATCGACCTCTACCGCCAGGACGGGTCGCTTCTGGAGCGGCGCGGGATTTCAGCCCCAGGACGCGAACCGGTGGCGCTGCGCTGAGGGCCTCGGCAAGAAATAATTCCACATCTGGCTTGTCTTTTGGCCCGTCACCGGCGTTACATCCACCGGCGCATATCCCGATATGCACCGGCGAATGTGCCCGGGTGACGAACCAAAATCCGCCGCCATATTGTGGAATTATTGATTGCCGCGACCCTGAAACCCCAATCTTTACACCGCCGCGTGTCGAGACGCCCAGCGCTCCGCTCACTCACACAATCTAACCTTGTTCGTTCGCGATCTCCTCGTAAAGGGACAGGGTACGCTCAAAAACACGCGACCAGGTATGGTCGGCGGCGATTTTTTCAGCCTGGGGATCGTCCAAATCGGGAGACCGTTGGGCGGAGGCGATCATCTCAAGAAGGCTCTCGCAGAGAAGATCGATCAGGCGCGCCTCGTCTTTGCGGTATGGCCGGTCGATGGTTTCCAGGGGGGGCAAGGGGATCAGACGGACCGTGTCGCTTCCGGCTTTGCCAAAGATCTCGCGGAAGCCGGACAACTCGGTGGTGATGACCCGGCACCCCGAGGCCAGCCCTTCGAAAAGCACCAGGGGCAGCCCTTCGAAAAAGGAGGGCAGCACCTGGATATGGGCTCGTTTCATCAGCTCGGCCAATCGGCGATGGCTGACATAGCCGTGCAGGGTCACCCGGGGGCCCAATCGCCGGGCCAGGTCGATGCATTCGCCGTATTCCGGCCCGCTGCCGCTTCCCGCCAGGTGAAGATGCCAGTCCCGGTCGGTGATCCTCATGAGGGATTGCAGCAGCCAGGGGACGCCTTTGCTCCGATTCATTTTTCCGGCATAGAGCAGTTGGACCGTTCCGGCTGTCCGCCGGGGGCCGCGGTTAAAGAGGGTGTCATCGAAGCCGCCGCCGTTCACCATGATGGACGTTTCGGGGATGTCATAGACGCGGCGGATCTCCGTTTTCTGATCGGCGCTGAGGGCGATGATTTTGTCGATTTGCCGGCAATAGCGCTGCACGAAACCTCTCAAATGGGGGCACAGTTCCACCTGCCTGAGGTCGGTGCCGTGGCAGGTGGTGACCATGGGCAGATCCGGAAAGCGTTTTCTGGCCAATGCCGACAGCAGGAAAAGGTGGTTCGTGTGAAGGATATCCGGACGGAAACGATTCAGGGTTTCCTCCAGTACACGACTGAATTCCGTCTTGTAGGCCGTCAGTCGCCGGCCTTTTAGCTCACTGAACCGCGAACTCCGATAGGGCATGACATCGGACATCCCGACGACCGGGAAATCGAGTGTTTCCGATTCGAAAAAAACATAGTCCCCCTCAACTGACGGCCGAGCCGCCGCGGGGTCCAGGCTGCCCGCAGGGACACCGGCAATCCGACAGCAGGTGATTCCGTGCTTTTGGGATTCCCGCATCAGGGCCTCGAGATAGATCCCACTGCCGGTCATTTCCGGGCGTTGCCCGAGCAGGTGTAATACGCGCAGATCTTTCATTGTCGTCGAGGGCCATCCTTTTCGTCGGTTTTTTTCGCCTGCCGGGCGGCCGCCGCATAGGCCAGGCGCCAGGTTTTGGACTGCCTTGGTTTTCGGGTGGGCCATTGAAAGCCAAAGTGACCGCACAACGGGCAAAAGGCCGCCATCTGGTCGTCAAAGGCATCGGATGAATCCGGCAGTTCCGGCCGGCCCAGGCGATAACCAAAAATCCGATCGATGCCACCGGCAATGGCGCACATATAATACCCCGAGGGTGTCAAGCCCAACCCACACTCTTCGATGATGCGGCAGCCGCAGCTGTAATCTGAAAACCGGTTGAAAATGCTATCCGCGGGCGCCACGTTGAATGGGCGGAACAGGTTCGTGCGTGAGGTCTTCAGTGTGGTTTTGATGGCGATGGCGGGGGGCAATTGTTCCAATACCCGGCGAACCCGACGGCCATGGAAATTGGTGCCCACCACCAGCCGTACGCCAGGGTTATGGGTCCGTCGATAGTCCATCAGGCGCTCGACGATGTCCAAAAAGCGTTTGTGGAGGGTGGGTTCGCCGCCCAGGACGCGGATCCGCTTCCAGGGGATCTTTCCATCGACGCTACGGGCGATGAAGGCCTCTACGGTCGCAACGGGCATTTCAACCTCGCTGGGCGCCTGGCTGCAGGACCGGTTGCAGTTGATGCATTTCAGGTTGCATTTGTAGGTGATATCGATCTCGATAAACTCGCGACTTGGCAGATACTGCCTGCCGAAACGGTTGGCAACCCATGACTGTGCCCGGATAAATTGGCAAGCATCTGAAAGCAGCCGTTTAACGGTGATGTTGCGATGACGCGGGGGAGTCTTCAAGAGTGGGATTCCATGGGGTCAGGGCAAAAAACAATTCCACCTTTCGCAGTTTCTTCAGGGTCGCGACAATCAATAATTCCACAATATGGTGCCGGAATTTGGTTCGTCACCCGGGCACATGCGCCGGTGCATATCGGGATATGCGCCGGCGGATGTAACGCCGGTGACGGGCCAAAAGACAAGCAAGATGTGGCATTATTTCTTGCCGAGGCCCTCAGGCCGCCACATCGGCCACCAGGGCGCCCAGCGTCCGGACGATATCGGACGGCGCCAATTTGACCATGATCCCGCGCCGGCCGGCGTTGATCATGACCTGGTCGTAAAGCGCGGCGGCGGCATCCATGACCACCGGAAGCCCTTTTTTAACCCCAAACGGGCTGATCCCTCCAACCAGATAGCCGGTCAGGCGCTCGGCCGTGGCCGTGTCGGCCATCGCGGCGCGTTTGGCGCTGCATGCCGCCGCGACCTTTTTCATGCAGACCTGTCGGTCACCGGGCATCACCACCAGCACGTGGCGGCTGCCATCCAGCGCCACCACCAGGGTTTTGAGGGTCTGAGCCAGGGCGAACCCGACGGCCCGGGCAGCGAATTCGGCGCCTTTTTCCTTGTGGTCGTATTTGACCACCTCGTGGGCAATCCTTTTTTGATTCAGAAACGCGATCCCTCTGGTGGTCATACCTTTTCCGAAAGTGTCCCATTGTTGACGGTTCCGCAAAAGGTCCAATTTCTACGTTGCGCTGCATCTCGAAATCGCTGCTGCGTACTTATAAGTACGCCTCACGCCGCTGAGATTTGTGCGCCGCAGCTTGGCGCTTTTTTTGAAACCGTCTGGATTTTGACTTTTACCGGTTCATCATTGTTAAGTTGGATTGAAGCGACGAAGCCCACATGCAAAGGAAGGGAAGGGTGCCCCGCAACGCTTCACCTATAAAGTCTTTATTCAGTCACCCGCATTAAGTCAAGATCAACGCCCCGGACGCCGCTGCTGCTGAACAGATGGCCTGCTGCCGCCCAAAGGGGTGGTTGTGCCGGCGGACGCTTTGCAATCCACCAGCGGATCTGGTATCGAAAAGTTCCAAGGGCCCGGTGAATTTGCTGGCACTTCAAAAGATTACCTCTCATGGCGCTGAAGGCCCGGACGCGGGCGGAATCTACGCGGGGGGATGCCCCGGCGATGAGCGGGCCCGGCGCGCCATGGCGGGATGGCCGGGCTTAAAGCACGCGCCATTCGGCCGTCTACGCGCCGGCAAGAGGGGAGGGGCGATTCGGACATGATCCAGTTGCGCAGCCTTGTGGGGTTCGTTCTCCTGGCCGGCCTGGCGTGGCTCTTTTCCGAGGACCGCCGGCGGGTCAACTGGCGAACCGTCGCCGCGGGCATGGGCCTGCAACTGGCGCTGGGGGTGGCCCTGGTTTTAAACCCCGCCGCGGCGACCGTGTTTGAGCTCCTCAACCGCGGCGTGCTGGTGCTGAGCGATGCCACCACCGCCGGCACCTCCTTCGTTTTCGGGTACCTGGGGACTCCGCAGCCGCCCTTTGCCGCCGCCGGCCCCGGCAGCTATTTCGTCCTCGCCTTCCAGGCCCTGCCACTGATACTCGTCGTCAGCGCCCTCACCTCGCTGCTCTTCTACTGGCGGGTCCTGCCGCTGGTGGTGCGCGGCTTTTCCTGGGTGCTGCGCCGCGCCCTCGGCGTCACCGGCTGCGAGGGTCTGGCCGCGGCGGCCAACGTCTTCGTCGGGATGGTCGAGGCCCCGCTCTTCATCCGGCCGTATCTCGGGCGCCTCACGCGCGGCGAACTGTTCTGCGTGATGAGCTGCGGCATGGCCACCATCGCCGGCACCGTGATGGTCCTCTATGCCCGGTTTCTGGAGCCGGTGCTGGGAGCTTCTGCCCTGGGCCACGTGCTGATTGCCAGCATCATCTCCGCGCCGGCGGCCATCGTCACCGCCCGCATCCTGGTGCCCGAGACCAACAGCGAGATGGTCAGCAGCGCTGACGGGATGGCGATCCGAAGCGAGGCGCGCGGCAGTCTCGATGCGATCGTGCGGGGCACCACCGAGGGCGTTCAGATCGCCATCAATGTCTGCGCCATGCTGATCGTGGCGGTGGCCCTGATCTACCTGGCCGACGCCTGCCTGGGTATACTGCCCGAGGTGGCCGAAAAACCACTTTCCTTTCAGCGCGTACTGGGCTGGTGCCTGGCGCCGCTGGTCTGGCTGATGGGCGTGCCCTGGGGTGAAGCCGCCGCCGCCGGCGGGTTGATGGGGCTTAAAACCATGGCCAACGAGCTGCTGGCCTACCTGGCGCTGCCCGCGGCGGGGCTCTCCGAGCGGACCAACCTGGTGATGACCTACGCCCTCTGCGGGTTCGCCAACTTCGGTTCCCTGGGCATCATGATCGGCGGCATGGGAACGCTTGCGCCGGAGCGGCGCGCCGAAATCGTGCAGCTGGGACCCAAGTCCATCCTGGCCGGCACCCTGGCCACCATGATGACCGGGGCGGTGGTGGGGATGCTGGTGTGAGCGGCGGGTTGCGCGAACCGGGCAAAGACCAACTCCTTCTCCACGGGCCTTTTGGCCGGTAGTGGCGGGACGCCCGACGACCGGCTGATCGCCAGCCCGAAGTTTGAAGGAAAGAAAGCCGCGACGATTAGCCAAGGACCGGGGCGCCAAACTAACCAATCATGAACACCCACCGGAACCATGGGGCATCGGGCCCCCAGAATAACTCGGCGACGGCGCCGCTGAAGCCGGGCGTCAACTGCTGGCGCGTGGAAAAAGCCGACCGGGTCGGCGTGATCGTCGACGCCGCAGACTACTTCGCCGCCTTTGCCGAGGCATGCCGCGCCGCGCAGCGGCAGATCCTGATTCTGGGCTGGGATTTCGACCGCCACGTGCGTCTGCACCGCGACGACCGCAAGCGTGACTTGCCCGACCGCCTGGGGGCCTTCCTGGCGGCCCTGGTCAAGCGCCGCCGGGGGTTGAAGATCTACCTCCTGTCCTGGGACTTCAACATGATCTACGCCGCCGAGCGCGAACTCCTGCCGGCCCTGCGGCTGCGCCTGCAGGTGCCGCCGCGCTTTCATTTCCGCCTCGACGGCGAACACCCCAGCGGTGCCTCGCATCATCAGAAGGTCGTCGTGATCGACGACCGACTGGCTTTTGTCGGCGGCATCGATCTCAGCCGGTGGCGCTGGGACACCTCGCGGCACACGCCCCAGGACCCGCGGCGGACCGACCCCAACGGCAAGCCCTACCCCCCGTTTCACGACCTGATGATGGTGGTGGCGGGCGCGGCCGCGGCGCGTCTGGGGGAGCTGGCCCGGGAGCGCTGGCGGCGTGCCCACGGCTGGAAGATCAAACCGCCCGGTGAGGTCGATTCGTCCCCCTGGCCGGCGTCGGTGGCGAACTGGCTGGAGGCGGTGTCCGTCGCCATTGCCCGCACCGAGCCCGCCCACGCCGGACGAACGGCGGTCGAAGAGGTTCGCCGGCTCTACCTGGATGTTATCGCCGGCGCGCGCCGCTTCATCTACATCGAAAACCAGTACTTCACCGCCCGCTGTCTCGCCGACGCGCTCATCGCCCGCCTGCAGGAAACCGACGGCCCCGAGGTGATTCTGGTGCTGCCCCAGCGCACCGGCGGCTGGCTGGAACAGGTGACCATGGACGTCCTGCGCGGACGGGTTGTCGCCCGGATGCGGCAAGCCGACCGTCACGACCGCCTGCGGATCTTCTTTCCGTTTCAGAACGGCTTGGGCGACGACTGCATCAGCGTGCACGCGAAGCTTTTGATCAGCGACGACCGGCTGCTGCGGATCGGCTCCGCCAACACCAGCAACCGCTCGATGGGTATGGATACCGAATGCGACCTGGTGATCGCAGCACAGCAATCGGTCGAGGTCGCGGACTTCATCCGCAGCCTGCGCCGCCGGCTGTTGGCCGAGCACCTGGACTGTTCCATCGAGGATCTCGCCGCGGCCGAATCCCGCAACGGCGGTCTGATCGCGGCGATTACCGCGCTGATGGGCCCGGGCCGCAGCCTGCGGCCGCTGGACTGCCGGGTGGACGAGGGGCTGGACGAGATGGTGCCCGATGGCGGCCTGGTGGACCCGTCCGAACCGATCAGCCCGGACTATTTCGTCGCGCGTTACATACCCAAGGACCAGCGCCCGGCGGGGCGCAAGCGCCTGATTGCGTTTCTCGCGGTTATCGTTGCACTTCTCGCCCTGGCGACCGCCTGGCGCTGGACCCCGCTGCAGGACTGGCTCTCGCCGCAACGGGTGGCCGATTTCATGACGCGCTTTTCCTCCCCGAGCGGGCGCGCGCTGATTGCCGTCGCCGGGGTCGGGCTGGCGAGCGTTCTGATGGTGCCGCTGACCTTCCTGGCCGTTGTGGGCGCCGTCGCCTTCCCCGGCTGGTTGGGCTTTGTCTATGTGCTGGCCGGGGCGCTGGTGGGATCGGCCATCGGCTTCATCGGCGGACGGGTGATGAGCCGTGGCGCGCTGGAACGGATCAGCGGGTCGCGCCTCGGGCAGCTCAGCCGGCAATTGGCGAAACGCGGCACGATCGCCGTGGCGGTCCTGCGACTGGTGCCGATCGCGCCTTTTGCGGTCTTCAACCTGGTGGCCGGCGCCTCGCACCTGGGGTTTCGGCAGTTCATCGTCGGCAGCCTGCTGGGGATGACCCCCGGCCTGGGCGCGATCACGTTCTTCTCGGGCACCCTCTGGGCGGCGGTCAGCGAGCCGAGCTCGGAAAACCTGGCCATCGCCGCGGCAGCGGGGCTCGGGCTGACCGGTCTGGCGCTGTTCGCCAAACGCTGGCTGCGCTCCGGTTGAAGGCACGGTATGCGGCGATGCGCGTGGCGACCTACAATGTCCATGACTGTGTCGGCCGGGACGGGCGCTTTGACCCCGGGCGCATCATCGAAATTCTGGCCGAGATCGGTGCCGATGTCGTGGCGCTCCAGGAAGTCACCCTGGACACGGCAGGTGACCTGATTGGACGCCTGGAGACGGCTACCAGGCTGCACGCCATCGACGGCAGTCTCTTCGCACGCGGCATCGGTCGCTACGGCAACCTGCTGCTGACGCGGGACTTGCCGCTCTGCTCGCGCCTGCACGACCTGTCCCGCGCCGGGCGCGAACCACGGGGCTGCATCGAGGCGCATTTGGCGCTTGGCGACGGCCGCGTCCGGGTGTTCGCCACCCACCTCGGTCTGCAAAGAGGTGAGCGCGCAATCCAGATAGGGCGACTTGCCGCGGCGGTTGCCGTCTCCCGGCGGCCCGCGTTGGTGCTGGGGGATTTCAACGTCTGGACAGGTTCAGCGGCACTGGGCCCCCTGATTCGGATCGGCTTGCGCCATCGGCCGGTCAGGAGTTATCCCACCTGGCCGGTCCCAATCGTGGCGCTGGACCGGATTCTGGCGCAACCGCCGCTTGCCCTGGGGCGCTGCCGGCGCCACGAAAGCCCGTTGGCGCGGGTCGCATCCGATCATTTTCCGGTGGTGGCCGATGCGCGCTTGATTTCCTCCGGGTGAGGGAAAGGCCGTCAGCGGCAGGGCATTGCTCACAGGAAGTGGCGCGCGCCGACCAGGCGGCGGCGGTAGTAGTTCTGAGACAGAGAGTCGATCCGGATGGTTTTTCCCCGGCCCGGGGCGTGGATGAAGCGGCCATCTCCGATGTAGATTCCCACGTGCGAGACATTTTTTCCGGAGCGGGTGGCGAAAAAAACCAGGTCGGCCGGTCGCAATGCCTCCGGGGCGATCGGACTGCCGGCGCGGAACTGCTCGCGTGAGGTTCGCGGCAGTTGATAGCCGTTGAGCCGGTAGGCGGTCATGGTCAACCCGCTGCAGTCGAAACCGCGCTTGGGCGAGGCCCCACCCCAACGGTAGGGAAGCCCCAGAAAATTTTTTGCCGTACCCACGATCCGCTCCCGTACGAAGTCTTCTCCTTCACGCGCGCGGTGGGCGGCGGCCAACTGCTCCGGCGCCACGATGTAAAATACATCCAGCGCGCCGTCGCGCTGCAGCCGGCGGGCCCGCCGGCGGGCTTCCTCTTTGGATGCGAAATCGCCGAAGCGGACCTTGAACAGACCGTCGTCGTCTTTAAAAAAGGTGGCCTCCAGCCCTCGGCCCTGGAGCTCCTCGGTGAGGCGCACGGCATTGTCCAGGCTGGCGAAGGCCCCGGCCTGGACCGCGATGCCGACTGCGGCCAGCCGCGGTTGTTGCGACCCGAACGGCCCCGCAGGGGGATGCGTCGGCTCACCGGCGCAGGCCGCCAATAACAGCACCGGCAAAAACAACGCCAGCGAGCGCCGTGGATCTCGGTGCCGGAGGGGTAGGGTATGCTTTGGTCGGTTGCCCGTCATGGACCTTTTTTTTAACGCGCGTTTGCCCGCCAGCCGAAAAACCACCGCCCGACGGGGCTTATTAAACGTCGGCTTCCCACGCCCCATAGCCTTCAGGAGTCAGAAAGACCGTCGTTTTCAACTGGTTCATATCAATCAGCCCCCGCGCAAACAATGCCTTGATGGCGGCCAGTGTTTCGGTGGGTGCCAGCGGCAGGGCGGCGACAACCGCGCTGATGTCCATGATGCCGGGCGGCCCGGTCATGTCCCACTCCTTGGCAAGCAGCGCCAGGAGCTGCTTTTCTGCTGAAGTCAACATTGCATTACTCTAACCATTTAGTGCGCAATGACAACGGCGGCAGCGACCGGCCTTTCTGCCCCGCCGGCACGCAGCCCCTCAGCCAAGAACCGCGGCGAGCCGAATCGGCTGCCGGGAGGTGCGCGCCGCGGAAGCGGGTGCCAGCCCTCCTTGACGGTCAGCCGCCTCGCGGAATTTGCGCAGCTGGTCTTCGTAATACGACCGATTGCTGCGCGCCAGGGCCAGTGCGCGAGCCGCCACCGCGACCGCCTCCTCCAGCCGCCCGCTGACGAAGTAGCTTTCGGCCAGGGTATCGAGCACGTGGGCCGTGGGGTCCAGACGGGCAGCGGCCTGGGCGAGGGCCAGGGCCCGGTCGGGGTCCCGCAGGGCGGGGTCCTCGCAGGTGGCATAGAGCCACGCCAGGTTGTTGAGCACCTGGGCATCCTCCGGGTTCAGGCGCAGCGCTTGCACATACGCCCGGATAGCTTCGGGGTATCTTTTGGCGGCATAGCGGAGATCGCCCAGCATGCTCAAGAGGCCGGGGTTTTGGGGGTTTTTTTCCAGTTCCCCGAGGATGATGTTCTCCATGAAATGGGCGTTTAGCCGGCGTCCCGTTTCCCCGAAGTTCAGGTGGTAGCCCACCGCGGCCACCAGCAGGATGCCGGCCAGATAGACCCCGATACCTTTGCGGATTTTGCGGTCCTGGCGGGTGATCCAGCTTCGGTCCGCCTCGCAGCGCCTCAGGTAGTCGATGCGCTGGCTGATGCTGAAGTGGTGCCAGTTGGGTTTTTCCGGTGGCTGACCACTGGTCCGGGTAATCTTCTGAAGGGTGGAGATGAGGGGGGCGGCACTGTTGAAAAGCGAGTAAACAAAGCAATCCGCCTGCCGTTCGAAATTTCGCATGAAAAAACCGAAGATGAAACGGAAGTAGAAGAGGAAAAGCGCGATCATCACCAGACTGAAGAGCACCGAGGTGACCGTGGTCTGGTTGAGCCCAAGGCTGCTGATCAACCCGTAGAGGGGACGGGAGTAAAGGAGGGTGTAGACGATCAGGTCGAAGGTGGCAAAGGAGAGCAGCAGGTAGCCGGTGAAGAAAAAGAGGTAAAAGAGCAGGTGGCGGCGTTTGACGTGGCCGATTTCATGGGCGACGACGGCGTCGATCTCCTCGGGGGCCAGCATCTGCAGCAGGGCGCGGGTCACCAGCAGGTAGCGGAACCGCCGGACCAGGCCCATGACCCCGGCGGTGATCATGCGGCCGCCGAAGATCGGCCAGTAGAGGATCTCGGCGTAGCGCATGCCCGCCTTGCGGCACAGGGCCTCGATGCGGCTGCGCTGGTAGCCGGGTTCAAGCGGTTTGCAGCGCCAGAATTTCTGGATCATGGCGGGCCCGACCACGGCCACCAGCAGCAGAAAAAACAGAAAATAGAGGACCTGCCCGATGGTGGAATCCAGCAGCCGGCCGAGGGCGGCGATGGGCAGGGCATGGATCAGGTCGGCCACCACCGACAGCAGAAACCACGGCAGCAGCACGGGCACGGCAAAAGCGATGTTGGAGCCGACGTAGGCCTTGCGTGAGATGGCGGCGTGGTAAAGCTCGCGCTGGACGTCGTAGGCAAAGGCCCAGACCACGGCCAGGTAGCCCGTGAAAAGCGCGATAAACAGCAGCGCCTGGAGGGTGGGAAAGACCCGGAAGACGGGTACACGGGTCAGGAAGGCGCTCAGGTTCAGACCG
>JAJDNY010000116.1 GCA_022340425.1 Desulfobacteraceae bacterium
TCTGCAGCTGGCCGTTGAGGTTGATGATGAACTTGTCGCCCTGCCCCCTGACCGCCACATTGGAGATCAGCTCGTTGAAGCGGGCGGTGTCCAACGTCGCCCGCAGGATGAAAAAGGTCCCGTCCGGCAGGTGGTGTTTGATGGCGATGATGATGTGCGGCACATTGCGAAACCCCAGGAAAACGTCGCTGACGAAAACCCCCCGGCCGACCACCTCCTGAAACCAGCCCTGGTCACGGTAGTTCACCCCCGTCAGCGCGTAGGGACCGGCATAGTAGCGCTGGTCGCCGCCGGAATCGACCACCCCGAGGTCCACAAAGCCGCCGAAGGCGGTTTTCAGGTGCCCGAGTATCTCTGCCAGCCGCCGGGGGTCCTTCAGCGCCGCGATGCCGTTGTCCTCCACGATAAATTGCAGCGCGGCGGCCCGACCGGTGAGAAAAAAGGAGATCGACAGTTTGGTGTTGGACACCAGCCGGGAGGTCTGCAACAGGACATCGGAGACAATGGCTTTCTGGGTGACGTTGTAGTCCACCGCGGTGATGATCACCAATGGCACCAGGGCGACCCCGGCAATCAGCAGCACGGCGCGCTTCCAGATGCGGCGGAAATCGAACATGTGCTTGAAGGGCCAGTCCTGGCCTTCGGGTCGCTCCCAAAAATCCGGTTTGAATTTGGCCCACAGCGCCATGCACGATTTCCTTATTTTTAACCGGGGCGGGTGCCCCCGGATACCCGGACAGGCTATTCGACGGACTTTTTGCGCTCCTGGATCTTCGCGTTGGCGCGCTTGAGCGTGTCGCTGAGGACGTCGATATCCACCGGCTTCTGCAGGTAGGCAAAGGCCCCCAGCTGCATGCAGACCTCGCGATCGGCCTCGCTGCCGTGCCCCGTCAGAATGATCACCTCGATCTCCGGGCGGGTGGATTTGACCTGGCGCAGCACCTGGATGCCGTCGATGCCGGGCATCTTGAGATCCAGGATCATCACCTCGGGCTCATCCTCCTGGACCAGGCTGAGGGCCGTTTCGCCGTCATAGGCCACGGCCGAGCCCATGTCGCGCATCAGCAGGCGCTCGGAAAGGGTCTCGACGAACTCGCGCTCGTCGTCCACCAGCAGCAGCTTGGAGGGAAGCTGGAAATCGAATTTGCGATAGATGTCCGACTGGTAAAAATCTTTCCCCACACGGGTCTGAACCGCGGTCACCCCCGGTACCTGCTTGACGATGGCCGCCAACTCCTCTTCCAGGCGGTTGAGCATCAGCACGTGTTTGTTGATGGTCAAGGTCACGACCCCCTGGGCGGCCGTAACGCCGACATCGTGCCCCTCGGCGGCGAGGCGGACCTCCACCTGGGCGGCCAGCCGGAAATCGGCCACCGCCTGGCGGGAAGCCGCCGTGGGTGCCACCGCCTGGCTGCCCCGGTACTCATCGATCAGGGCGGCGGCCTGGGCGACCGTTTCCTTGTCCATGGGCACGACGATGTCATAGAGATCGGTTTGCCAAGGGTCTTTGACGCCATGGATGGCTTCCACCCAGGCGGCGCGCTCCATATCCTCGTGCCGGATGATCCGCAGCGCCTCCTTGGCGGAGACCCCGCGGGCGGATTGCCCCTCGGCGATCCGTGAGCTGACGCTGGCGATCAGGCACACCCGCAGGGTGTGGCTGACCTTGCGGGGCACCAAATGAAGGCTAAAGCCGCAGAGCAGGAAATCATCCTCCGCCAGCAGCTCGGCCAGTGAAAGGCGCATGTGGGCGATGGCGTTTTCCTTTTCATGGGTGAATTTGTTGAACACCGACGTGCGGCCGGAAAAGGCCCGCCGGATCTTTTTGGCAGGCATGCCGGAAAGCCGGCTGGCACCGGCGATGACCTCCTCGTCGTCGATCTTGCGGTAGCCGGTTTTCTCGAGAATTTCCCGGGCAACCGCCTCCTCCTTGCAAAACACGCCGCTGAACAGTGAAATAACGGACATGCGAATCCCCCTTTGGTATAATGGCCGCTTCAGGCGAGGTGGCAGACGGTTACGAGCGGACAGGCCTCTTCGGTGCTGTCACGGTGGGCGTCCGCGTGAATCGCCGCGATGGCCCTTTCCATGGTCGCAAAGATATGGTCGGTGCCGATCTTGGCCAGCAGATGGGTGCGTTTGAAGACCTCCATGACGGACTCGTTGACCCCGCTGAAGGAAATCTCCACCCCCGCGCTGCGAATGCGATCCACTAACAATGATAACGTTTCTTCACCGGAAGCGTCAATATCGTTTATCCCGTTGGAAGCGATGACGATGTGGCGCAGCTGCCGTTTGGTGAGCATCAGCTCGGTGATCTGGTCGTCCAGGTAGCTGGCGTTGGCGAAAAAAAGCGGCCCGTCGAAGCGGATCACCGAAATGTGGGGGCACTCCTGAAGGCCGTGGGTCAGTGCGCAGCGCAGGGCTTCATCTTCCGTGCGGGCCAGCGACACCACACTGGGCCGCATGCTCTTGTAGAGAAAGACCATAAGCGAGAGAACCACCCCGATCATGATGCCCTTGTCCAGATGCGGGGCGAAGACCAGGGTGAAGATAAAGGTCGCGATGGAAATGGCCCCGTCATACCACTGGGCCTCCCAGGCGTGCACGAAACCGGAAACGTTGACCAGGCCGATGACCGCCATCATGATGACGGCGGCCAGCACCGACTGGGGCAGGTGGTAGAGCAGGGGTGTAAAAAAAAGCAGCACGACCACCACCGCCAGGCTGGTAAAGACGCTGGAGAGACCGGTGACGGCCCCGGCCTGGAGGTTGACTGCCGAACGCGAAAAGGAGCCCGAGGTGGGGTAGCTTTTGGCCATGGACCCCAGGATATTGGCCAGCCCCTGGCCGATCAGCTCCTGGTTGGGGTCCAGGCGCTGCCCGGTCTTGCCGGCCATGGCCTTGGCGATGGAGATCGCCTCCATGAAGCCCAGCAGGGAGATGATGGCCGCATAGGGAAAAAGGCGCAGCAGGACCCCGAAATTGATCTCGGGCACGGACAGGGAGGGCACCCCGCGGGGCACGACCCCCACCACGTCGCCGCCGCCCATCATCACCAGCGCATCGGTTGCAAGCGGTTTGTTGCCCACCCGCATCCGCCAGATGCGGCCGTCGGTGGCAAGCCCGGCGGGCTCCTCGCCGCGGACGAAAAACTGTTGGCTACCGTCGGGTTTGTTGACACCCACCAGCAACAGCTCCCGCAACAGTTCCCGGACAACGTGCGCCTCGTGGTTGAGACGCTCGATCCGGAGATTGATCAGACTGGCCTCGTGCTCGGCATCAAGGATCGCCATGGCGTCTTTGGCCTCGTGCGCCCGGGTGAGCCGCTCGTTGGCCGCGGTACGCGTCTCCGCCAGGCGCGGGACCTCATTGACCGCCGAATTGAAGCTGTTGACGAGTTCGTGGATCTTGGGGACGGCGATGGCATTCAGGTCCACCCGGACATCATGCTGGAAACCCGTCCCCCAGGAGATCAGGATGGTCACCACCACCGCCGCCAGCACGTTGGGGAAGCGGGGAAGGAAGCGTTTGAGCCCATACATGATGGCGAAGGCCAGGGTCCCCATAAAGAAGGTCGGCCAGTGGGTGTGGTGGATGGCCGCCCTGCAGACCGCGATGATGGTCTCGTAGTGGTGCTCGCCCTTGTCCACGTAGACGCCGAAGATTTTGGAGAGCTGCGATGTGGCGATGATCAGGGCGGCGGCGTTGGTAAAGCCGTTGACCACCGGGTGGGAGAGGAAGTTGACCACCAGCCCCAGGCGCAGCACGCCCAGCGCCAGCTGGAAAACCCCGACCATCAGCGCCAGCAGGATGGCATAGGCGATGTAGCCGCTGCTGCCGGCGGTAGCCAGCGGCTCCAGCGAGGCGGCGGTCATCAACGACACCACCGCCACCGGTCCGGTGGCCAGCTGCCGGCTGGAGCCGAAAAGCGCCGCCACCATCGGCGGCAGGAAGGAGGCGTAAAGCCCGAAGTAGGGCGGCAGCCCGGCCAACTGGGCGTAGGCCATGGACTGGGGAATCAGAACCAGCGCGACCGTCAGCCCCGAGATGGCATCACGCCGCAGGTCTTCGGTCCCGTAGGTCTTGAACCATGCGATGAAGGGAAACAGTTTTAGCAACATCACCCGATCCGGCTCCTTTTGTTTAAGGGTTCCTTAAAATCCGATGGCAGGCCGCCTGCAGGTCATTATAGAGAGCCCCGGCATCGTAGAGGTTGTATATGTTCAGGCGCACCAAACCGTCCAGCATGGCGAAAATCAGCATCGCGGTTTTGCGCGAAGCCCCCGGGCGGATGGAGCCGTCCTTCTGACCGGTGAGAATCGCCTCCTCGAATATGTCCAGCAGGCACTCGTAGATGGCGGTCAGGTTGTCGCGGCAGCGGGGGTTGGTGCGGGCCAGTTCGTAGGGGTAGTGGCGGTAGAGGATCAGAAAGCGGTCCTCCATCTGGCCCACCTGGTGAAGGTAAAAGGCGACGGCACCCGCCATCATCTCCAGCCCGTTGCGGAATTCACGCGCCTTCCGGTAGGCGCTGAACTCGGCGGTGATGTCCTCCTTGACCTTCTCCAGAATCGAGAGAAAAATCCCCTCCTTGGTCTTGAAATGGTAGAAAATGGTGCCCTCGGCGGCCCCGGTGAGCTTGGAGACCTCCGCCATGGAGGTGTCCTTGAACCCCTTGCGGGCAAAGAGGAGGTTGGCCGCCTCCAAAATGTCATCCTTCTTGGTCATGCCGCTCCCCAAACGGTGTGGTTCCCAACTGAGTACTCAGACAGTTTTTGGATCCTAAAAAATACCCATCCCAATGTCAAGGGTTTTTTTGGGGCGCCGCCGGCGGTCTACCGCCCCCCCGGTGATATGAGAAGCGTTGACAGAAGGGCGGTATTTTGAATACAACCGGTCGCGAAAAGTTTTCTTTCGGGGGAAATGATGTGAAAAAAGACCGGCTGTTGATCATCGAAGACGAGGCCTCGGTGGCCAAGCAGCTCAAGTGGGCCCTGAGCGAGACCTACGAGATCACCGTCGCCGGCGAGGCCCACACCGCCCGCAAGCTCCTGGGCGCGGGGGCCTTTGCGGTGGCCACTCTCGATCTCGGCCTGCCCCCGCACCCCGACAGCCCCCGGGAAGGGCTCAAACTGCTGGAAGAACTCCCCACGCTGGCACCCCACACCCGGGTCGTGGTCATCACCGGCAACAGCGAGCAGGAGACCGCCCTCAAGGCCGTGGCCCTGGGGGCGGTGGACTTCTGCGAAAAACCCATCGACCTCAAAATCCTGGAGATCATCCTGAGCCGCACCTTCCGGCTGCAGGCCCTGGAGACGGCCAACCGCGAGCTGCGCCAGCAAACCGACCACTGCGGCACGCTCTGCGGCATGCTGGGGGTCTCCCCGGTGATGCAGACCTTATTTGAGCTGATCCGCAAGGTGAGCGCCAGCGACTACCCGGTGCTGGTCACCGGCGAGTCGGGCACCGGCAAGGAGATGGTCGCCCACGCCCTGCACGACCTCAGCCCGCGCGCCGCAAAGCCGCTGGTGATCGTCAACTGCGGCGCGATTCCCGAGAACCTGCTGGAAAGCGAACTCTTCGGCCACGAAAAGGGGGCCTTCACCGGGGCGGTGGGGCGCAAGATCGGCAAGTTCGAGCAGGCCGACGGCGGCACGGTCTTGCTGGACGAAATCGGTGAGCTGCCCCTGGCGATGCAGGTCAAGCTGCTGCGCTGCCTGCAGGAGGGCACCATCGAGCGCATCGGCGGCAGCCACCCCCTGACCCTGGACGTGCGGGTGGTGGCGGCCACCAACGTCGACCTGAAGGCGGCGGTGGCCCGCGGC
>JAJDNY010000117.1 GCA_022340425.1 Desulfobacteraceae bacterium
AGGTGCTGCCGTGAGGCCAGCTCGGGCACCACCCCGCCGTAGGGGTGATGCACCGCCACCTGGGAGGCCACCACCGAGGAGAGCACCTCCCGCCCATCTTTTACCAGGGCCGCGGCGGTCTCGTCGCAGGAAGATTCGATACCGAGAATGATCATGTGAATATCAACGAGAGCATGAAAGTTCCGTAATAATCATTTTACACTGGCAGGCGGAGTTTTTTTAGAAAGGGCTTTGCTGGGAACCTTGGGAATAGACCGGATTCACCGCTCTCAATGGGTCTTTGTTCATTTTCTTTTGCGGAAAAGAAAACGAACCAAAAGAAACCGCCCGCGCCCCGGGGCCCTTCGGGCTGCCCTGCGCTTCTCGCAGCCGGCGGGCCCTGTGGAACTCGCTCGCGCTCAAACAGCCACAGGGCCTTTTTCGCCGACTGCTGCGATGCTCGGCCCGGGACGACGGGGCATAACACCCCGGCCGCAAAAAGATTATGCTCCCTCCGACAATTTCAGGAGGCGGCACGTTGCAGGGGCTGAGACTTTTTCGCCAGCAACGATTTTAGTCAAAAAAAACGGCCGGTGACCCGGCCGGAACATAACGCAGCATTTGGGGTGCCACCCCATGGTCGACGCTTGGATGGAAACCCTCACACCCGCCGGGTGTGGTCCGGTTTAACCCCTCATGAAGTACAGACGGGCTGTTTTTGCTGGCCCCTCGCCAGCCAGGCCAACAGCCGGCGCCACAAGCGAACGAAGCCGTTGGGCCGCGACTTGATCTTGTCCGACCCGCCCATCAGCGCACCTCCCAGCGGACGCGCGCCTCACCTCCCTTGCGCTCTTCGATTTCACCGATGATGGTGGCTTTTTCGCCCATCCCGTTCAGGCGCTCGACCAGATCCTGGGCGGCGCGCTCCGGCACCACGGCGATCAGCCCGATGCCGTTGTTGAAGGTCCGCATCATCTCCATGTCCGAGACTTTGCCCGCGGCCTGCATGAACTGGAAAATCGGCGGGATCTCCCACGAGTTTTTGTAGACCACCACGCTGCAGGCCTTGGGAATGATGCGCACAACGTTGTCGGGAATGCCCCCCCCGGTGATGTGGGCCAGCCCCAGCACCGGCAGATCGCGGATGATGTTCTGGATGGTTTCGGAGTAGATCTTGGTGGGGGTCAGCAGCTCCTCGCCGATGGTGCGGCCCAGATCCGTTACGTGGGAGTCGACTTTCAGCTTCAGCGTCTCGAAGCAGATTTTGCGCGCCAGGGAGTAGCCGTTGCTGTGAACCCCGCTGGAGGCGACCCCGACCAGTTTGTTGCCCACGTGAATCTCTGAGCCGTCGACGATCCGGGTGTTGTCCACCACGCCCACCGAAAAGCCCACCAGATCGTATTCGCCCCCGCCGTAAAAGCCGGGCATCTCGGCGGTTTCACCGCCGATCAGGGCGCAGACGGCGAGCTTGCAGCCCTGGGCCACCCCCGTGATGACCTCGGTGGCGATGCGCGTGTCCAGCTTTCCCATGGCGAGATAGTCCAGGAAAAAGAGCGGCTTGGCCCCCTGGACGGCGATGTCGTTGACCACCATGGCCACCAGGTCGATCCCGACGGTGTCGTGCTTGTCCATCATGAAGGCGATCTTGAGCTTGGTGCCCACCCCGTCGGTGGAGCTCACCAGAACCGGCGTTTCCAGGTTGGCCAGGTTGAGCGAAAACAGGCCGCCGAAACCGCCGATCTCCCCCATCACCCCGTTACGCGGGGTTTGTCTGGCAATATCCTTGATGGTCGCCACAAAATCGTTGGCCTTGTCGATATCGACGCCGGCATCAGCATACGTCAAAGGCTTGTCCATCTGGATCTCCCGCTGAAAGCTGAACGTGTTCGGCCCTGTGGGCTGAATGGCATTTCCGCCACGCGGACGCCCCCGGGCGCTGCGGCGGCAAGGGGATGGAGGGCGGGACGGCGGCAAACCCACCGCCACATGGTCGGCAAGATGGTATAAATCGTCATAGACCATTGAAAATAAATCTATTCCTTTTAAAAGTCAAAACAATTTTTTTGACATTGGCGGCCCCTTGGGGTAATTAAAGTTCCTTTAAACCGGCGCACCGAAGGGCAGCCGCCATCGGGCGCCCCACCGAACCGACACCGGCACGCCGCCGCCCTGGCCGCGGCGCCAAAGTTATAAAACCTATAGAGGTCCGAAAAATGACCAAGTTCTCGCGGCTTGACCGCCTGCCCCCTTACGTTTTCGCCACGGTCAACCAGATCAAGATGGATGCCCGCCACCGCGGGGAGGATATCATCGACCTGGGGATGGGCAACCCCGATATCGGCACCCCCGAGCACATCGTGGCCAAGCTGGTCGAGGCCGCCCAAAAACCCCACAACCACCGCTATTCGGCCTCCATGGGCATCAACCGGCTGCGGGTGGCCATCGCCAAGTGGTACAAGGACCGCTTCGATGTGGAGATCGACCCCCAGCACGAGGCCATCGTGACCATCGGCGTCAAGGAGGGGCTCTCCCACCTGGTGCTGGTCACCATCCGCCCCGGCGACGTGGTCTTCACCCCCAACCCGACCTACCCCATCCACCCCTACTCGGCGATCATCGCCGGCGGAGATGTGCGCGGGGTGCCGGTGGGGCCGGGGGAGGACTTCTTCGAAAACCTGCTCAACGCCACCAAACAGACCTGGCCGCGCCCCAAGCTGCTGACCCTCTCCTACCCCCACAACCCCACCACCGAGGTGGTGGATCTGGCGTTCTTCGAGAAAATCGTGGCCTTCGCCAAAGAGCACGACATCATGGTGATTCACGATTTCGCCTATGCCGATCTGACATTTGACGGTTACAAGGCCCCGAGCTTTCTGCAGGCCAAGGGCGCCCGGGATGTCGGGGTGGAGTTTTTCTCGCTTTCCAAGAGCTACAGCATGCCCGGTTGGCGGGTGGGCTTCTGCGTCGGCAACCCCGAGATCATCGCCGCCCTGCGGCGCATCAAGAGCTACCTCGACTACGGCATTTTCCAGCCGATCCAGATCGCCTCGATCATCGCCCTGGAGGGAGACCAGAGCTGCGTCGCCGAGATCCGCGACACCTACCGCGAGCGCCGCGACGCCCTGATCAACGCCCTCAACCGGGTCGGCTGGGAGATCCCCAGCCCCAAGGGCACGATGTTCGTGTGGGCCAAAATTCCCCAGCAGCACCTGCACATGGGGTCGGTGGAATTCGCCAAGTTTCTGATCCGCGAGGCCAAGGTGGCCGTCTCACCGGGGCTCGGGTTCGGCGAATACGGCGACGAGTACGTGCGCTTTGCGCTGATCGAAAACAAGATGCGGATCAACCAGGCGGCCCGCGGTATTCGCAAAATCATGTAGCGGCCGCGCTTGAGGAGACAGCGGAAATGAGGGTCATCAACGTCGGACTGCTGGGTTGCGGCACGGTGGGCACGGGGGTCGCCAAACTTCTGATCGAAAACCAGGCCCTGCTGCGCGCCCGGGTGGGGGCGAAACTGCGGCTGAAAACCATCGCCGACATCGACACCGACCGCGACCGGGGCCTGGACCTGGCGCCGGGGGTGATGGTGCCGGACGCCCGGCCGGTGGTGGACGACCCGGAAATCGACATCATCGTCGAGATGATCGGCGGCGAGGGCATCGCGCGCGAGCTGATCCTAAAAGCCATCGCCAACGGCAAGCAGGTGGTCACCGCCAACAAGGCGCTGCTGGCGCTGCACGGCAACGCGCTGTTTGCCGCGGCCGCGGCCGGCGGGGTCGACCTGGCCTTCGAGGCCAGCGTCGGCGGCTGCATGCCGATCATCAAAACCCTGCGCGAATCGCTCGTCGCCGACCGCATCCACACCATGACGGGCATTTTAAACGGCACCTGCAACTACATCCTGACCAAGATCACCGACGACGGCTCCCCCTTCCGGGAGGCCCTGGCCGAGGCCCAGAAAAACGGCTTTGCCGAGGCCGACCCCACCCTGGACGTGGAGGGCTTCGACACCGCCCACAAGCTGGCCCTGCTGACGGCCCTGGCCTTCGGCATGGAAATCAATTACGGGGACATCTACATCGAGGGCATCTCCAAGATCACGCCCCAGGACATCGGCTTCGCCGCCGACTTCGGCTACCGCGTCAAGCTGCTGGCCATCGGCAAGGACCGCGGCAACGCGGTGGAGGCCCGGGTGCACCCCACGATGATCCCCGAGGACAACATCCTCTCCAGCGTCAGCGGCAGCCTCAACGCCATCACCGTCTCGGCGGACGCCGTCGGGGACATCCTGCTCTCCGGGCGCGGGGCGGGGATGCTGCCCACCGCCAGCGCGGTGTTGAGCGACGTGGTCGACATCGCCCGCAACCTGGTCAACGGCACCACCGGGCGGGTCCCGGCGCTCTCCTACCAGCGCGACCAGATCCGGCAGGTGCCGCTGCTGCCCATCGAAGAGTTGACCACCCACTACTACTTCCGGTTCTCGGCCCTGGACCGGCCCGGCGTGCTCTCCAAGATCTCGGGCATTTTGGGCAACCACGAGATCAGCCTCAAATCCGTCCACCAGAAGGGGCGCAAAACCAACGGGGCGGTGCCCATCGTCATGCTGACCCACCTGGCCCGGGAAGCCGACGTCAAGCAGGCGCTGGCCGAAATCTCTTTGCTGGATGTGGTCAGCGACCGCCCCGTCGTGATCCGCATCGAGGATGACAACGACACGGACTGACCCGATTCCTACCGGAAGGATGATCTGTCAACCGCGGGCCCTTGCGGCGGCCCCCAACAGAAAAAGAGGCCAACCCCCCATGCACATCGTCTGCTCCGACCTGGAAGGGGTTTTTGTCCCCGAAATCTGGATCAACGTGGCCCTCAAAACCGGCATCGAGGAGCTCAAACTGACCACCCGGGACATTTCCGACTACGACGTCCTGATGCGCCGGCGGCTCGCCATCCTGGCGGCCCACGGGCTCAAGCTCCAGGACATCACGGCGGTCATCGCCAGCATGGACCCCCTGGAGGGCGCGCTGGAGTTCCTGGACTGGCTGCGGCCCCTGACCCCGATCATCGTGGTCTCCGACACCTTTACCCAGTTTGCCGGGCCGCTGATGCAAAAGCTCGGCTGGCCGACCCTTTTCTGCCACAGCCTGGAAGTCGCCCCCGACGGCGCCATCACCGGCTACCGCCTGCGCCAGCCCGACAGCAAGCGCCGGGCGGCGCAATCCCTGCGGCAGCTCAACTTCAAGATCATCGGCATGGGCGACTCTTACAACGACATCAACCTGCTCAAGGAGTCAGACACCGGCATCCTCTTCCGGCCGCCTGAAAACGTCGTCCGCGAGTTCCCGCAATTTCCCGTCACCCGCGATTACGAGGAGCTCAAGCCACTGATCCGGACCGCCCTGGCCCAGGACTGATGGCGGCGTAGAAAACCCAATTTCGGCGTTGCGCTGCATCTCGAAGTCGCTGCGGCGTAGAGTAGTACGCCTCACTCCTCAAGATTTGCGCGCCTTGAACTTGGGTTTTCTACGCCCCCATCCAAA
>JAJDNY010000118.1 GCA_022340425.1 Desulfobacteraceae bacterium
CGCTGCAAAAATAAAAGGTGCGCCCGTCCGTGAGTTGAATGGCGCAGGAAAAGCGGGGGTATTTGACCACCTTCATGGCGCAGAGCGGGCAGCGATCCTCAGGGCTGATCTGCATCCGGTGGGCTTGGTCCAGAGGTAGCCGCCCGGCCCGGGGCCCGCGGCCGCCCGAAGAACCGGCCCAGAGCCAGCCCGCTTTCACGAGCACGCCCCCCGCGGTAAGAAGCAGCGCCTGCCGCAGCAGCGCCCGGCGGCTGAAAGTCACATCGTCCGCGCCGCCTGAGCCGCGGCCGGTCACGCCTTGACCACTTTCATGCCGTCGCGGCTGTCCTGGACCACGTAGCCCATGGCCTGAATCTCGTCACGCAGCTGGTCCGCGAGGGCCCAGTTTTTGGCGGCGCGCGCCGCCTGCCGCCGCTCGACCAGGTCACGCAACGCCGCCGGCAGGCGCTCCTCCTGGTCGAGCTCCGCCAGCCCCAACCCCAGCACCTGGTCGAAGTCCAGGACCGCCGCCAGCTTTTGGGCATCGGTCAGGCTGGATTTGAGCATCTCCTGCACCACGGCCATGGCCCGCGGCATGTTGAGGTCGTCGTAGACGGCCTCGCGGAACTTGGCCTGGAAATCCGCCGGCAGCCCGCCGCCGGCGTCCCGGGGGGCGCTTTGCAGGCTGCGCACCTGGTTGTAGAGATGACGCAGGCCGTTTTGGGCCGCAGCGACACTCTCCTCGCTGTACTCCATCGGTTTGCGGTAGTGGGTCAGGAAGGTGGCAAAGCGGTAGGCCAGGGGGTTGATGTCCTTTTTGAGAAACGTGCTCTCCAGGGTCAGGAAGTTTTCGTCGCTCTTGGCCATTTTTTTGCCGCCGGCGATGTTCAGAAAGGCGCCGTGCATCCAAAAATTGAAAAACGGCTTGCCGGTGGCCGCCTCGGACTGGGCGATCTCGTTGGTGTGATGCACGTCGATGTGGTCCGCGCCGCCGCAGTGGATGTCCAGGTGATCGCCGAGATACTTCATGCTCATGGCCGAGCATTCGATGTGCCAGCCCGGAAAGCCCACCCCCCAGGGCGAATCCCACTCCATCTGGCGCTGCACCCCCGGGGGCGAAAACTTCCAGAGGGCAAAGTCGGTCATGTTGCGCTTTTCGGGGTTGCGCTCCACCCGGGCGCCCTCCTGCAGGGCTTCGAGATTCTGGTGGGAGAGCTTGGTGTAGTCCTTGAAACGCGCCGTGTCGAAGTAGAGGCCGTCGCTGGTGCGGTAAGTGTAGCCCTTTTCCTCCAGGACGCGGATCAGGGCGATCTGTTCGGGAATCGTCTCGGTCGCCCGGCACCAGACGCCGGGTTCGAGGATGTTGAGCCGGGCGATGTCCCGCTGGAAGGCCTGGGTGTAAAAGGCCGCGATCTCCCAGGCGCTTTTACCCTCGCGCCGGGCGCCCTTCTCCAGCTTGTCCTCGCCCATGTCGCGATCACCGGTCAGATGCCCCACGTCGGTGATGTTCATCACGTGTTTGACCGCAAAGCCGCTGTAGGTCAGCACCCGCTTGAGCACATCCTCGAAGATGAAGGTCCGCAGATTGCCGATGTGGGCGAAGTTGTAAACGGTGGGACCGCAGGTGTAGAGGCCGACGAAGTCGGGAAAAAGCGGGCTGAAAACCTCCTTGCGGCGCGTCAGGGTATTGTAGAGGGTAAGCGTCATGATCGATCCATTCCCGGGCGGTCGCCCTTGGGGCAGGGCCTTGCAGGCTGTGGCGCCGCGGGGCGCTCAGCGGCGGGCCGGTTCGGGCGGCGACAGGCGCCGCAGAAAGACCCAGAGGGCCGCGGCGGCCAGCACCATCGCCAAGCAGAGCACCTGCCCCATCGAGAATCCCAGCCAAACGGTGCCCAAATGGGCATCGGGTTGACGAAAAAACTCCAGCAGGAAGCGGACCCCGCCGTAGCCCAGCAGATAAAGGGGCAGCATCCCGCCGCGCAGCGCCACCCGTCGGCGCAGCGACCATAAAACCGCAAACAGCAAAACCCCTTCGAAAAGGGCCTCATACAGCTGGGAAGGGTGCCGCAGGAAGCGGTCGGGCGCGTGGGGAAAGACCATCCCCCAGGGGACGGTGGTGGGCCGCCCGAAGAGCTCGCCGTTGATGAAGTTGCCGATCCGGCCGAACGTGTAGCCCAAGGGCACCACCGGCGCATAGAGATCGGCCAGGTCGCGGAAATCGACCTTCGCCCTGCGGCAGTACCACCCTGCCGCGACCACCACCCCGATGAGGCCGCCGTGGAAAGACATGCCCGAAATTCCGGTAAAGGTCAACCCGTCTTCAAACCGGAAGGGCAGGAAAATTTCCAGGGGGTTGGCGAGGTAGTAGGAAAAATTGTAGAAGAGGACATAGCCCAGGCGGCCGCCGACGATAACCCCCAGAATCAAGGCGGTCAACGAATCCTGGATCTGGGGGGCGCCGAAATCAAACCGAGGCTCGCGGCACACCCGCCAGATAACCAGGCCGTAGGTAAGCCCGAAGGCCACGATATACATCAGGCCGTAGTATTGGACCTTGAAGCCGCCGACTTGAAAGAGGACCGGGTCCATGGTCGCCGGCAGGTGCTGCCACCAGTTCCAGAAGGTTGCCATGCAAAGCCTTTTCAGATTCGGCCTGGGAGCCGGGCATCAGGCCGCTTCGGATTCCATCGCCGCTGTGTAGGTACCCGAGCGGGCGGCACTGTTGAGCTGCGCGCGCCGGAGGAACCGCTGCTGGGCGGCGGCCACGTTGCCGGTCTGTCCCTGCCAGGCCTTGAGGGGCTGCTCTTGAAGGGCGCGGCCATATGAGAAGCTGAGCTCCCAGGGGTGCGGCCCGATGGCGTTCATGGCGCTCAGGTGCGCGGTGGCCAGCTCGGAGCTCTGCCCACCGGAGAGAAAGACAATCCCGGGCACCGCCGCCGGCACCACCTGACGCAGGCACCTGACCGTCGCCCGGGCGACTTCGGCGACCCCGGCCTGGGTCGGGCAGTCGATGCCGGAGATCACCATGTTGGGTTTGAGCAGGAGGCCCTCCAGACTGACGCAACTGTCAAAAAGCGCCGCGAACAGGCTTTGCAGGGCGGCGGCGGTCACGTCCCGACAGCGCCCGATGGTGTGCGTCCCATCCATCAGGACCTCGGGCTCGACAATCGGCACCAGCCCGGCCTCCTGGCACAACGCCGCGTAGCGCGCCAGGGCGTGGGCGTTGGCGGCGAGACACCAGCGGCTGGGGCGCCCCTCGCCGATGGTGATGACCGCCCGCCACTTGGCAAAGCGGGCACCGAGATCGTGGTATTCCCTCAGGCGCTCACGCAGCCCGTCCAGGCCCTCGGTGATTTTCTCCCCGTCAAAGCCGGCCAGGGCCTTGGCGCCTTTGTCCACCTTGATGCCGGCGAGGATCCCCTTTTGGGCGAGCAGCTCCGGAAACGGCCGGCCGTCGGCGGCGGTCTGCCGCAGGGTTTCGTCAAAGAGGATCACCCCGCTGATAAAGGCCTCCACCCCCGCGGTCTTAAACAGCAGCTCACGGTAGGCGCGGCGGGTTTCCGCGGTGGAAGCGACGCCGATCGCGTCGAAGCGCTTTTGAATGGTGGGCGTGCTTTCATCGGCGGCCAGGATCCCCTTTGCGGGGGCCACCAGCCGGCGGGCGATGGTTTCAAGCGCGGCAAGGTCCATTTTTCCCTCCTTGGGTTGCACGTCAGGGGCCGGGTGCCGGCCAAGCGGCAACTCCGGTGTGTTGCGCTGGAAGCCTAATGCCCCCAGAGCCTTTCGTCAAGAGAGGCCGGCCGGGAGCCACCCGCCGATCGCCGAAGCCCTTGTTTGCCGGTTGAACGCGAGGGGTCCGGCCGGTATGGGGCGGTGGCAGCGCTCAGGAAAGCGCCCGACTGCCGCAGGGAAAAAAAACCAGCGGCAGCAGGCCGCGCTCGGCAAAAAACCTTTGGGCACCAGGGTGCAGCGGAATGCTCATCCCCAAAAGGCCGGTTGCCGGAGAAATGTTCCGGAACTGGGAGTGGGCGTAGCGGAAGGGATCGAGGTCGGCGTAGGTCGCTGTCAGCAAAGCGTGAACGATTTCAGGCTCCAGGCCCTTGCGCGCGACGAGCAAGGACCGCACGGAAACGGTGGCGACATCCTGCCGGTTGCCGGCATACACGCCGGCGGGCATGAGAACGCGGGTGTAGCAGGGATGCCGATCGATGAGCCGGTCGACCGCCGGCCCGGCAATCGGGACCCAGGAAAGCGGCATCGTGCGGGCGAGATCCGACAGCGGCTGAAAACCGGCCACGGCGGTGGCGAAAACCCCATCCACACGCCCGGTCAGAAGTTCCGCCATGGCGGCCTCGAAATCCAGGGACGCTGCGCGGCTGAGATCCGCCACCGTCAGCCCCCAGGCATCCAGGACCTGCTTGGCGTTCTGGGCCGTTTCCGAACCGTCCGGGCCGATGCCCACCCGTTTTCCCCTGAGATCGGCCACCGAGGTGATGCCGGTATCAGCCCGGCAGACCAGCTGGACGTATTGCGAAAAAAGGCTGCAAACCCCCTGAAGTTCGGGGATCGGTTTTTCGAAAAGCGGCTTCCGGCCGTTGAACGCATCGGCGGCGATGTCATTTTGGATTATGGCGAAGTCGGTTTCACCCAGGCCGATCAATCTGGCGCTTGCCAGGGACCCGCCGGAGGTCTCGGCAGAGACTTTGACACCTTCAGGCTTGAGGTGCTTCCAGGTGATCTCGGCGATGATGCGCGCCACAGAATAGTTGGCGCCGGTCACCTCGCCGGCGGCGATGGAGACATAGCGCGGACCGGCGGCGTCGACGCCCAGGGCAACGGCAGCGGTCTGGCTGAGAACCATGCCGGCTGCAAAAATGGGGAACCACCACTTGAAGTTCATGATATGACGGGCCCCTTACTTGCGCTTCTTGCCCTTTTGCGCCGCGGCCGTTTCATTGATGAAATCCAGGAACGATTTGTAGGGCGCCATGTCCACCAGCGATTTCTTGGAAAAATCGGTCACGTCCATACCCAGATCGAGCCAGGTCTTGAATTGCTGATCGAAGGCGCTCTTGTAGGCCAGGTAATTTTTGAGGGTCAGCTGAAAATATTTTTCGAAAAACTCGCCCAACAGATTGTCGCCGTAGCGAATGACCAGTTCCAGCACCGGTACCGGCAGGAGCACGTTTTGCCGGCGGGCGGCCTCCAAGACCACCTGGGTCAGAATGAAGGCCGTGACATCCTCATTGGTCTTGGCATCCAGGACCTGGACCTGCCGTCCGGCTTTGATGAAATCGGCGACCTCGTTGATGGTGACGTACTTGCTTTGCTCGGTGTCGTAAAGACGCCGGTTGGCGTATTTTTTAAAAATCTTGACCTGCTCCACGATTGGTTCCTCTTCGGGCAGCCATCGATTCGTTCCGGCCCAAACGGCCCTGCAGGCCCTTGGGACCGCAGCCGGCAACGCCCGGGGGGGTTTGAGCGCCAGCCGCCACCGGCAACGCCCGCAGACGGACGACACGCTAAGGGGCCCCCGCTTTGTGCAGTGCACTATTAACACTTGACTTTTTCCGACCAACAGCATTAGCTTCATCCGTAGCACGAAAGCAATCCGGCCGGCAAACGATTCTTTCGTTTTTTGCCCCGCTCGCAGCATTCCGAAGTATTAAGGGCCGCACCGGCGCGGGCGGGAAATGCCCCTGATCGCCGCGCCACAATCCCCGATCACTGGAGCCAGCGATGACGCCCACCCCTCAAACCACCCGCCCAATCAGCGTGGACAGCCTCCTGACGCTAATGGGATCCACGCCGGCCGACAATCACGAGGGCCATCAGACCGCGGTTGCGCTGGTCAGCAACCTGGCCGGCAGCTATACCCGGGCCGTTTTCCAGACGCGGCGCATGCTGGATGCCATCAGCCTTTACCCGCTGGCCTGGGGCCCATGGGCGCTGGGGGCCGCCTGGCAAAGCCAGCTACTCAAATACAGCTTCATTGATCCGGTGAGACTGTGGGCCAAAATCTCGGTCTCCACCGGCCGCAACCCCGACGTTTATGCCGAGCAAAACGACCGCATCGAGGCCACCTATTCCGGTTTGCTGGCCAATTTTTGCGGCTTTTTCATCGAAAACGAATGCTTCGACCGGGAGAAAGCCCGACGGGTGGCCACAAGCCCCGAGGGGATCGCCTGGCTGCAGGCGGTGGTCCAGGACTTTGCCTGGCTCGAGCGGGCCTACAATTCCCGCGGCCTGACCGGGCTGATGGCCTTGAAGGACCTGTTGAAATGCCTGCTCATGCTGGTTACCGAGACCCCGCTGCAAAACGAGCCGCTGCCCTTTCGCAAAGCCGACCATGCCGACGCCACCCCTTACGACTTCAGCGACTACCTCGATCAGCTCCAGATCCGATTTGAAAACCTCTATGCCGAAAAAGCCTTCGACTACCGCGCCTACGGCGAAATTACCACCCAGGGCAAGCTCGGCTATTCGCCCTACGAGACGGTGGCCCACTCCAGGCACCATGCGGTCACCCTGCGCCACTACCCCCTGCCGCCGGGTATCGCCCCCAACGGCAAGGTCCTCTACATGAACACGCCCCTGATCAACAAGCCGGAAATTTTCGATCTGGGTCCCGGCAAATCAGTTATTGCCGGGATGCTGGAGGAGGGCTTCGCCGTCTACCTGGTGGATTACGGCAACCCCGGGCCCGAGGAGACGAACCTGGGTTTGGCCTTTTACGGCAAGGAAATACACGACCGCTATCTCGACCTGATCACCCAGCGCCACTCCGCAAGCGAGATCTGCGCCATGTGCTACTGCATGGGCGGCACCCTTTTTCTACCCTATCTCGCCCGCAGGGTTCAGGAGCGCTGGGCCCAGGGCAAGGAGATGGACATCCTCAAGGTGGTCCTGATGGCCTCCCCGTTTAATTTCGATGACACCGAAAGCGGCATGGGCCCCATGCGCACCGTCATCCGGCGCCACTACGACCGCGAGCTGATGGACGAACTCTTCGGGGCGGTCAACATTCCGCCCCAGGTCATCGAGGCGGGCATGCAGGAGATTCAACCCGGGGTGCGCTACAGCGTCCCGTTCGGCTTCTTTTCCAGGGCGCTGCGGCGCGAAGCCCTGCAGGATTCGGCCCCCTTTCTCTACTGGCTGACCCACGGCACCCGTTTTCCGGCCCGCGCCCACCGGGAGTGGCTCCAAAACGTGTACCTGGACAATCAGATCGCCCGCAACAAATTCTGCCTGCCCTCGACGGTGGCCGAACTGGACGGCCAGCCGGTGGATCTCCGCGCCCTGGTGGCCGCGGGGGTGTCCTCCTTCGATTACCGCGGCCTGCGGGACCCCATCACCCCCCCGGGGTCGTGCCTGAACACCATTCTGGATCCCGACCAGACCTGCGGCCTGCACACCGCCACCCGTTCGGGACTCAACCGCACCATCGAGAAAAATATCGGCCACATTTTCGTGGTCAGCCGCCAGTTGCTGGCGGAATATCTGGAAATGGTGAAGGCCTTTTTCCGCGAAGCCCCCGCGGGCTGACCCGGGCCACAGCGCCCGCGCCGAGCGCCAGGCCGCTGGGTAACCCCGGCAAACCAGCCGACAAACCAGTTTGTCGCAACGCGCCATAAACACCCTCCCCAACGGGGGCACCCCCGATTAAAACCTTTTAGAATATTGATTCGTGAAACAATCCTCACCTGTAATAAAATGGTGCGCTGCACAATTTATACTTGACAGGGGCCCCTCGGGCGGCTATATTGCGATTGAACAGGGCGGAATCCTCGGAAGAAACCGGCCGCCCGACAACAATCCACCGCACAGGAGAAGACAGCCCATGCAACCCACAGATTTCGCCAAACAGATCGTCGATTATCAGAAGGTCACCTTCAACAGCACGTTCAACACCCTGGCCAGATTGCAGGATCAAACCGAAAATCTCACCGCCGCCTTTCTTGAAAAAACCCTGGGCCTCCCCCGGGAAAGCCGGGAAGCCTACACCCAATGGGTGTCCGCCTGCAAAAAGGGCCGCGAGGAGCTCAAAAACACCATCGACAAAAACTTCAGCACCATCGAAGACTTTTTCGTCCCGGCCAAACCGGCCGCTGAAAAATCTTAAGGCGCGCACCCCGAGCCGATCGCAGCAGACCACGCTGGATTTTTCGGGTTCGCCCGCAAGGTCACCGGCGGCTGACACGCGCCGGAGGATTTGGGAAAACCAGCGCGGGGACATTGGATTAAGCCGATGACTTCCCCCACCAACCCACCAAAGGAGGAGAAACCATGGATCAAAAACAGATTCTCAAGCAGATGATCGATTTCAACAAGGCCACTTTTGACAACACCTTCAACGCCATCGTGATGCTTCAGGAGCAGGCCGAGCGGGCCGCCAACACGCTGCTGGAGCAGGCCAACTGGCTGCCGGAAGATGGCAAGAAGGCCATCAACGAGTGGGTCAAGGCCTACAAGAAGGGGCGTGAGGATTTCAAAAAAGTGGTGGACGAAAACTTTCAGAAGGTGGAATCGTTTTTTTCCGGCACGAAATAAAACCTGCGGCGGGCAGAAGGCTTCCGTTTAGCGCTGATTGCGCCCAACGCAGCTTGTGCTAACACCGCCCGCAGGCGCCCTTCCACAGCGGCAGCCCCGCTGCCGCTGTGGGACGCCCATCACGAGCATCAATTTTATGCACCTCAACGATCAAAGCCCAAGGCCGCCGGCGGCCCTGACCTGCGGGCGAACCGCAGCCATTTCGGCCGGTGGGCTTCAGGCCGCGCCGGGGATCGTCCCGGCCCCAAGGAGAGCCTCATGTCACCCCAAGCGCCCTTCACCTGGGAATCCTTTTTCTGGGAGCCTTACCTACCGAATTTCGAGCTGACGGATATGGAAGAAGCCATCTCCCAGGGACTCAGCGGGTTTGAAAAATTCTATACGCTTCTGGAAAAAAGCCCGGTCCTCACCCCCTGGTCCACCGCCGAGGACTGCATGAACCTCTATCGGGATTTCTTCGAAATCTGCCAGCGCGGCAGCGCAGGCTACCTGGAGCTTTTTGGCTGGATCCCCAAAAACGACTACGAAACCCTGACGGCCCGCTGCCGTGAACTGGAAAACCAGGCCGAAGCCTTCAAAACCATGGCCGCCGACAAAGACCGCGAGCTCAAGGCCCAGAAGCGCACCATCACCCGCCTGAACGAGACAATTGCCGGGCAAAAAGCAAAGCTGGCGGAACAGAAAAAGGAAATGACCCTTCAACAGAAGGCGATCGCCAAGCTGGAGGCCGATGCCGCCAAGCCGCCCAAGGCCAGACCCAAGGCCGCCTCCGAGGGAAAATAAATGGACCGACACTTCCTGGAATTCTGGGGTAATTTTCTGATCAACGCCGCCAAGGGACAGCAGCAGTTCGATGAGTTAACCCAGTGGATGCACCAGGGGTTCAAGGGTTTTGAAGAGCTTACGGCCCTCTTTCGCAAGGCTTACGGCCTGGAAAAACCGGAGAGCACGCCGGAATATCAGCAGACCTGGCACAAGGCGACGGGCGAGTTCAGAGAATCGCTGAATACCTATCTTTCCCTGCTGGGGGTCATACCGCTGAGCGAACATCTGGCGCTGGTGGAAAAATACGAGGCGCTGAAGAAGGAAAACGCGGACCAGCTCAAGACCATCCAGCGGCTGCGGGATCTTCTTCAACAGGATTCCGGCCAGACGGCCGTCGTGGAAAACTTCAAAGAGCTGGTCAGCCGCCAGAACGAGCAGTTTCAAAAGCTGATGGACAGCTTCGGCAGTTATGCCAAGGAGGCGTCGGGCGGCGCCAAAAAGCCAGTCAAGAAATAGGCGTGCCGCCAGCCGCAGACCGCCAAACGGACCAAACCCCAAGCGCCGGATTCGCGTTTTAAAGCACGGATCCGGCGCTTGGGGTTTTTGTGTTTCAAGCGGGGCGAACGCTCAGCGCTTAGGCGCCTTCGGGGGGCTTACGACGGCCTCGCCGTCCAAGACGACGGTCCCCTCCTGATTGCTGCAGGTCGTCTTGAGGGTCACCCGGTTTTTCTCGGCGTTGATCGCCGCCACCATCACCCGGGCGGTGATCGTATCACCCACATAGACCGGCGCCAGAAATTTGAGCTGTTGACCGACATAAATCGTCCCGGTTCCGGGAAGCCGGGTTCCGATCACGGCCGAAATGAACCCGGCGGAAAGCATCCCGTGGGCGATCCGCTTCTTGAAAAAGGTCCCCGCGGCATAGACAGCATCGATATGGGCCGGGTTGAAATCGCCGGTGACGCCGGCATACAGGTAGATGTCGCTTTCGGAAACGGTCTTGGAGAATTCGGCGGCATCCCCGACCTTCAGCCTGTCAATGGTCATACCGATCATCTGCGCCTCCTTTCGGCTGCATCCTCACAATTGGCGGCAAACGGGCGCCTAAAACCAGAGCCGATGGCTCCAGATATCCTCCTCGAGGCTCTTTTTGTCCTCCTGCAGGCTCAGGTAGAGTGAGGCGTTGCGGATGGCGAGGCCCCCCTGATGGGCGAGCGCCTGAACCAAGGTCACCATGTCTTCGGGGTAGTCGCGTTTCACCCCGCTGTAGAGCCGCATCACGCCGATGACCTCGTCACGCGCCTTGATGGGCACGACCAGCATGGAGCGAATCCCTTCTTGGAGATCCTCCTTGCGGTACTGGATGCGATCGTCGGTCTCCACATCGGAGATCACCACGGTTTCCCCCTTGAGGGCCGCAACGGCGCTCTTGGTGGCCGAAACCGGTCCCTTGTTGAGGAATTCGTCACTGAGGCCGTGGCTCGCCACCAGTTTGAGGTTGCCGGAGGCCTTGTCCAGCAGCCGGATGGCGATCCCCTTCATTCCCAGCTCTTCACCGATCCTGGCCGTCAGAAGATGCAGGATTTCCTTGATATCCAGGCTGGAATTGACCGCGGCGGCCAAATCCAGAAAGAGCAGCGTATTGGCCCGGATGCGCTCAAACAGGCGTGCGGTCTGGATGGCGATCCCCCCCTGATCGGCCAGGGCGGCCAGAAAATCGATCTCCTCCCGGGTAAAATCCCGCGGCACCGCCGAGTAGAGTGAGAGCACGCCGATGATTTGGCCGCGCACCCGCACCGGCACGGTCAGAATGGAGGCGATGCCCTCCTTTTTTTTGGCCTCGTGGTTTTCCAGGCGCGGGTCGGTGGTGGCGTCGCGGAAGACAAAATGCCCCTCCTT
>JAJDNY010000119.1 GCA_022340425.1 Desulfobacteraceae bacterium
AACCGTCAAGGAGTGCCATGATCATCATTCCGGCTGTGGACCTCAAAAGCGGCAAGTGCGTGCGCCTCCTGCAGGGGCGCATGGACCAGGAGACGGTTTTCTCGGATGACCCGGCGGCCATGGCCCTGCGCTGGGAGCGGGAAGGCGCCGAGATGCTGCACGTGGTCGACCTGGACGGGGCGATCGCCAAGAGCCCCCGCAACCTGGCGGCCATCCGTGAGATCCGCAGCCGGCTGCAGATCCCGATGGAGGTCGGCGGCGGGATCCGCACCCTGGACACCATCCGCCTGTACGTGGAGATGGGGGTCGACAAGGTGGTGATCGGCACCGAGGCGATCCGCAACCCGGACCTGGTCAAGGCCGCCTGCGAGGCCTTCCCGGGGCGCGTTGTGATCGGCATCGACGCCAAGAACGGGCGGGTGGCCATCGAGGGCTGGACCGAGACCACCGGCACCCTGGCCGTCGATCTGGCGCGGCAGTTCGAGGGCTGCGGGGTGGCGGCCATCAATTTCACCGATATCCAGCGCGATGGGATGCAGACCGGGGTCAACATCGAGGCGACCCGCCGGCTGGCCGAAGCCCTGACGATTCCGGTGGTGGCCTCCGGCGGGGTATCGACCCTGGCCGACATCCAGGTCCTCCTGCCCCTGGCCGCAGCCGGTGTCACCGGCGTGATCGTCGGCCGGGCGCTTTACGCCGGGAGCCTGGATCTTCAGGCCGCCATCCGCCTGCTGCGGGGCGGCGGGCAGGCCTGAACAGCAGCTTGACAAAATGGCCTTCAGGCGTTATTCTACACTATTTCGCAAAAATCCCGACTGTTCCCGAAGGCATTGATCCCTTGGCGCTTTCCGCATCGTGGCGTGAGTATTCCCCCTGTCGTTTCTTCCTGGGAAATGTCCCGGCTGCACCCGGACTAATCCTTTCCGGTTTTCCCCAGAGACCCGTTTTCCGGCCACGGAGGGATAGTTTTTTGGCTGACTTCATCCCGGAAGAAAAAATTTCAGAGATCCGCAATGCCGCCGACATCGTCGAGATCATCTCCGAGGCCGTCGTCCTGAAGAAAACCGGCCGCAATTTTGTGGGCCTGTGTCCGTTTCACGCCGAAAAAACCCCCTCTTTCAGCGTCAATCCGGAAAAGCAGATCTTCTACTGCTTCGGGTGTGCCACCGGTGGCAGCGTTTTTACCTTTTTGATGAAGCACCAGGGCATGACCTTCCCCGAGGCGGTCAAGGCGGTGGCCCAGCGCTGCGGCATCGAGCTGCCCCGGCGCGAGATGACACCTGTGGAGCGCCGCCGTGCCAGCGAGCGCGAGATCCTGCTGGGGGTGAATCGCAAGGCCATGGCCTTTTACAGCGGAATCCTGAAGCACCCCGCCGCGGGCCGCAAGGCACGGGCATATCTTGAAAAACGGGGATTTAAGGCGGCTGTCGTCGATCAGTTCGAACTGGGCTGCGCGCCCGAGGGTTGGGATGCGCTGATCCGCCACTTGGGGGGCGGACGCGAGCGCCTGCAGCTGTTGGAGAAAGCCGGGCTGGTGATCCCCCGCAAAAGCGGCAGCGGCTGCTATGACCGTTTCCGGGACCGGATCATTTTCCCGATTCGCAACGCCGCCCGCCAGGTGATCGCCTTCGGCGGCCGGGTGCTGGACGATGGGCTGCCCAAGTACCTGAACTCCCCGGAAACCCCGATCTACACCAAGGGCCGCTCGCTCTACGGGATCGACCTGGCGCGCGAGCACTGCCGCAAAAGCGAAACCGTATTCGTGGTGGAGGGCTATTTCGATCTTTTGGCCCTGCATCAGCACGGCATTCAAAACGCCGTTGCGACCCTCGGCACGGCCCTCACGCCGGAGCATGTGCGGGTCCTCAGGGGCTGCATCGGCGAGAACGGCACGGTGGTCCTGGTCTACGACTCGGACGCGGCCGGGATCAAGGCCGCCCAGCGCAGCATCGGCGTCTTTGAACAGGGCTACGCCGAGGCCCGCATCTGTGTGCTGCCGCCGGGCCACGACCCCGATTCCTTCATCTTCGAATTCGGCGCCGCGGCCTTTCAGAAGGCGGCCGCCGAAGCACGGGGGATCATGCCGTTTCTGATGGAGGCGGCGGTGACGCGCCACGGCCTTTCGGTGGACGGCAAGGTCCAGATCGTCTCCGAGCTGAGCGCGGCGATCGCGGCGATCCAGGACCCCATGGCCCGTTCGCTCTACATCAAGGACCTGGCCGAACGGATTGGGGTGGATGAAAGTGCCATTCTGGAGCGGGTCCGCGGCCGGCTGGGCGGCAAGGCCGCCGGCGGCGCCGCGGCACCACCGCAGGCGGCGGGCGCCGCCCGGCGCCCCGACCGGTTTGAGGTCCAGGTGGCGATGATGATGCTGCAGTACCCCCGGATCCTGCCGGAAATCCGGCGGCGGCAGCTCTTGGACCATTTTGAGAACCAGGCGCTGCGGCGCGTGGGCGACATGGCCCTGCGCTGGGAGAACGACCCGGACGGGTTCAACCGGGAGATCGACCGCACCGCCGACCCGGAGATCCAGCGGCTGGTGGCCTCCCTGGTCTTGGAGGAGACCCCCTGGAACCACCACGGCTGCCTCAAGCTGCTGGACCAGTTTGAAAACAGCCGCAAGAACAAAGACCGCACGATTCTTGAACAGATCAAAGCTGCTGAAAAAAGGGGCGATCATGAAGGATGGCTGAAACTCCTGCAGCAGAAACAGGCCCAGATCGAAAAATCGTAACATCCGTTCGCACCAGGAGACCATGCTGTATGGAAAACGACTCTGCCAAGAAGCGGCAACGTGCAGAAAAGATTGATAAAAAAGTTTTAAGGGAACTGATTTCGAAGGGCAAGGAAGAGGGGTTTCTGACCTACGAGGAGCTCAATCAGGTTCTCCCCGAGGACATGCTCTCCAGCGACCAGATCGATGAAACCATCATGATGTTCGATGACCTGGACATCGAGATCGTCGATGAAAACAAGCACAAGATCGGGGAGGTCAGCACCAAAGGCAAGGATCGCAAGAGCGAATTGCAGCAGCAGGAACGCGAAAACAAGGCGATGGCGGAGTTCGGCACGGTGACCGACCCCGTGAAGATGTACCTGCGCGAGATGGGGCTGGTGACCCTGCTGAGCCGTGAGGGCGAGATCGAAATCGCCAAGAAGATCGAGGCCGGCGAGCAGGAGGTCCTCAAGGGGCTGCTGGAGACTTCCATCGGCGTTGAAAGCATCCTGGGGCTCGGCGAGCTTATCGAGGGCGGGAGCCTGCGGCCCAAACACGTGCTGCGCGATCTGGACGAGGGGGATGCCCAGTTGGAGGAGTCCGAGCAGACCGACAACTTCATCGCCACCATCAACGCGATCCAGCAGATCGATCTGGAAAACAAGGCCTTTCGTGAAAGGCTCTTCACCGAAACGCTTCCCCCCGACGAGCAGCGCCGCCTGCGGCGCTGTATCGTGCGCCGCAACAACAAGATATTCCAGCTGCTGAA
>JAJDNY010000120.1 GCA_022340425.1 Desulfobacteraceae bacterium
AAGGGCGAACTGGGCCGGGCGCTCGCGCGCCACAAGGTGGAGCGCATCGTCGTGACGGCGCCCGGGGAGTGGCGGGTGCGGGACATGATGCAGACCTGGGGCGAAACTTTCGGGGTGCCGGTGGAGATTCGTGAGGACGACCGGTTTCTCTGCACGTCATCGGAATTTGCCGACTGGGCCAAGGGTCGCAAGGGATTTCGGATGGAGCACTTCTACCGGCAGATGCGCCGCAAGACAGGGTGGCTGATGCAGGACGGCCAGCCCGAGGGCGGTGCGTGGAACTACGACGCCCAAAACCGCAAAGCCCTGCCCGAGGGGACCGTGCCGCCGGCCCGGCGGCGCTTCGCCCCGGACGCCGTCACGCGCGAGGTCATGGGCCTCGTCGGGCGGCGTTTCGCCGATCACTTCGGCGACCTGGAGTCCTTCGGCTGGGCCGTGACGCGCGACGATGCCCGTGAGGCGCTTCGGTTCTTCATCGCCAACTGCCTGCCCGGCTTCGGGGATTATCAGGATGCGATGAAGGCCGGGGAGGACTGGCTCTTCCACGCGGCCCTCTCGCCGTACCTCAACATCGGGCTGCTGTTGCCCACCGAGGTGTGCCGCGCCGCACTGGACGCCTACCGCCAGGGAGCGGCACCGCTGCCGGCGGTGGAGGGCTTCATCCGGCAGATTCTGGGCTGGCGCGAATACGTGCGCGGCATCTACTGGCTGAAGATGCCCGCCTACGCCCAGTCCAATTTCCTCGATGCCAACCGCCCGCTGCCGGCCTTTTATTGGACGGCCGAAACCGACCTGAAGTGTCTCCGCGAGGCCGTCGCCGCCACCCGCCGCAACGCCTACGCCCATCATATCCAGCGCCTGATGCTGACCGGCAACTTCGCCCTGCTGGCGGGGATCGCCCCCGCCCAGGTGGAGGCTTGGTACCTCAGCGTCTACGCCGACGCCTTCGAATGGGTGGAACTGCCCAACACCCACGGCATGGCCCTCTACGCCGACGGCGGCCTTTTGGGGTCAAAGCCCTATGCGGCCTCGGGCGCGTATATCGACCGCATGTCGGACTATTGCGCGGGTTGCGTTTACGACCCGAAGACCAAGCTTGGACCCAAGGCCTGCCCCTTCAACTACCTCTACTGGCACTTTCTGATCGTAAACGAAGCCCGGCTCAAACCCAATCCGCGGATGGCCCTTCCTTACCGGACGCTATCGCGCATGACCGATGAGCGCCGGCGGCAGATCGTTCAAGCGGCCCGGGGTTTTCTGGACCGGCTGGAGAGCCGCAGCGGTTGAAACACCGCTGTCGCGCGCGATGCCTGCCCCCACCTTGCCGCGCAGGGTGTTGCCGGCTTTTCCAGGAATTCAACCTGCGGATATCCCACGCGGCGCTTTCGCAATTTTTCAACGTTAAAGGGTTGATCCGGTTTAACCGGCGATATATCGTCTCTTCCGCCGTTCGATACCCGCGCACAGGACGTCAATTTAATGCCCGGGACCAACTGATTTGGCCGATCCTGACATAGGCCTAATTTGTCATATCGGCCCGCTTATGCTAAAGAGCCAATACACGAACGCACCTTTGCCACAATCATCCTTGTCATCATCCCCTTCCCGGGGCGACACGGGAGGAAAATTTTCATGTCTGCACCGTTTCCCATCAACCTGGCTCGACGCAGTTCGCTGCGGGCCCGGGCCGAGTCGCTGAAATCAGCCCTGCTGGCCGCAAAGTGGGCCGCCACCCGGGTCTTCTTCATCGCGTACGTCGGTTTTGCGCTCTTCACCGTGGTGGGTGGTTTTGCCACCGCTCCCCTGGCAACCTGGTATTTCTTCGGTGACTGGCGCTTCTGGCGTCACTGGGGGCCGGGGGTGAGGCTTTTCCGCCAGGGCTATCGGGTGCTTCGCCTGATGCTGCGCGGCGAAAGCGGTTTCATGCTGGATGTCCCGCTCACCGCGCCGCCGCTCAGTGCGCCAGCGCCGTCGCTTGTCAAGCTCAACCCGAACTGGGCCGACGGGTCGGAATGCGGCGAATGCAGCCGGTGCTGTGCCAAGATCGGATGCCCGATTCACGACCCCGAAACCGGTTTCTGCCGCGGTTACGACGCCTTTTACTGGCGCTACTTCAACTGCGGCCGCTTCCCTTCCAACCAACGCGAGATCGACTACTACGGTTGCCAGAAGTGGCTGATGAAAGAGGGTTTCGTTACTTCCACTAAACTGAAGCCCGCGCCTGTCGCGTCAAAGGTGTCCGGGGGCCGGCGTTCAGGCGGCGCCGCCCGGAGGGCACCCGCCGGGCACCTCGTCAGGGGGCGCAGCGACGCCTTGACCGGGGCCGCTTCTTGCGCCTCCGACAGCCGGCGCATTTAGGATCCCGGCAAAAAAATAATACCACATCTCGCTTGTCTTTTTGCCCGTCACCGGCGTTACATCCGCCGACCCATAGCGCGCTGTGCTTCGACGGATGCGCCTTGCAGACGAATCAAAATCCGGCGCCGCCTTGGGGAGTTGATTATTGCCGCGACTTATAGAGAGACCGATTTGCGGCGCCGGCTTCCCTGAAAAGACGCAAGTCCCCCTTGCGCCTTGGCAGCTCTGGGAGGGAAGGGCATGATACGCGAGCCGCAGCACATTCTCTGCGCCGTGGATCTCTCAGCCCACACCGGTCTGGTGCTGCGGTGGGGCGATTGGCTGGCGCGGACTTTTGGCGCACGCCTGAACGTCTTCCACGCCGTCAATCCGGTCCGGCAGGATCCCTTCCCCGGCACGACCATCTTTGAACGCAGCGGGCAGCTGGCCGACTTGCTGAGCCTTGCGCGCCGGCAGCTGGCTGCAGCGGTGGCGCCTTTTGAAAAAATCCAGTCCTGCCAAGTGGTCGCGGGCGATCCTGTGGAAACCCTGGTCGAGTTCAGCCGCAAAGCCGGGGTCGATCTGGTCGTGGCGGCCAGCCACGGGTTTTCCGGGATTCGGCGGGTGCTGCTGGGCACCGTGGTCGAAAGGCTTGCGCGGCAGCTCGAAGGGCCGCTTTTGGTGCTGCGGGTGGCCAAAGAACCGCCTTCGGCGGACTTGGGCTTTAAGAGAATCGTGGTCGCCTGCGATTCGCCGACCGCACCTGACGAAGCCGTCGGGTATGCCGTCGCTTTCACCCGACGCTGCGGGGCGCGCCTTTTCCTTTTGCATGCCATGGCGCTGCCGGTGATGCCCGATTTGCTTGACCCCACCGACGGACCCTACGCTGAGGTTCAGACGGCCCTCGAGGGCCGCCTGCATGAATGCCTGTGGGCGATGCTGGCGGCGCAAGGCGTTGACCCATCGGCGGCGGGAATCGCGCTGCGCCACGGGGCGGCCCCTGAAATCCTTCCGGACTACATTCGCGACGTGCGGGCGGACCTGGCTGTGGTGGGCGTTCACGCCTGCCCCCGGCTCAAGAAATTGATCATCGGATCGACCACCGAGGCGGCCCTGCGACACGCCCCGTGCGCCGTTTTGACCGTGCCGGTCCCTGCAGCTGACGCCTCGGGCAGCAGGCCGCTTCGAGCGGAAGGCAGATGACGGTTAACCCAAGACCCACCGGTCTGGTCATGGACCCTCGCTTTTTGGCGCATGACACCGGGGAAGGGCATCCCGAAAACGCCGGCCGCCTGCGGGAGGTTTACGACATGCTGAGCGGCGGGGACCTCCTGCGCCATTGCCGCCTGGTCAAAGCGCGGCCCTGCGCCCTGGCGACGCTTGAGCTGATTCACGCCCCGGGTTACATCCGAAAGATTGCTGCAACCGCCCGCCAGCCTTTCTCATCCGTGGCGGCGGACATGCCTGTTTCGGCGAAGTCCTACCTGGCGGCGCGCTTGGCGGTGGGTGGACTACTGCAGGCTGTCCGTGTCGTGTGGGAGGGGCACCTGGCAAATGCCTTCGCTCTGGTGCGGCCGCCGGGACATCACGCCGAAGCCGCGCGCGCTATGGGGTACTGTCTGTTCAACAATGTGGCCATAGCGGCCATGTTCGCCCGCCGCGAGTTGAACGTCCGGCGCGTGCTGATCGTGGACTGGGATGTCCACCACGGCAACGGCACCCAGCACGCCTTTGAGCGCGATCCCAGCGTGCTTTTCTTCTCATCGCACCAGCACCCCCATTACCCCGGAACCGGTCTCTTTACGGAAACCGGTTTAGGGCCGGGGGAGGGCTACAGCGTGAATCTGCCGCTCTCCAAGGGCTACGGCGACAGCGAATTCGTCGCCCTCTATCACCGCCTGCTGCGGCCGCTTGCCCTGGAATTTGAGCCGGACCTGATTCTGGTCTCGGCCGGATTCGATCTCCACCCCCAGGACCCCCTGGGCGGGATGTGCGTCACCCCCGACGGGTTCGCGGCGCTCACCCGGATCCTGATGGATATCGCCGATCAGTGCTGCCGCGGCAAGCTGGTTCTTGCCCTGGAGGGCGGTTATCGCCGGGACGCCCTGCGGGATTCGATCCGGGCGGTGGTGGCGGAATTGACCGGCCGCCGGCAAACCGATTTTCACGCCCTGCAGCAGCAGGCCAACCCCAAAAAGGTCCAGTTCGTATGCCAACGATGTACGACGGTTCACAAACCGTTCTGGAAGTGCTTTGCGAACTGAGCCGCGGCCTGTCGCCCCGCTCCGGTTGAAGACGGTCTGCGGTTCGAGGAGGTCCCATGAACCATATCAGCATTATGGAGGCTTCGGTGGCCAAGTGGAACCGGATCCTGGCCGGTGAGCAGTCCGACGGCGGGGTGCTGGACTGCCCCCCCTGTCGCATCTACTACATGCTGGTGTGTATCGGCTGCCCCATCGCAGCTCACACGGGCCACAAGTTTTGCAAAGGGTCGCCTTACCCGGCCTGGTTTCATCACCAGAATGAGGTCCACGGCTATATGCGCCGTAAGATTTACTGCGATGAGTGCCGGCGGCTGGCGACGGCGATGCGGGATTTCATGATCGAGATCGTCGAGGAACTGAAAGCCCGCAAAGCCGCGCGGGAACAATCAGCCGAAGCGATCCCGCACAATGGTGATGGGGGATGATGGCTGCTGGGAGGTATCCATGGCGGGCGGCCTGATGGGCACCCTGACCGCCTTCGCCGCCATGGCCGAGATCGCCCTGATCGCGCTGGCCGGCCTGGTGCTATCCCGGCGCTGGGGCCTTACCCTGGCCGAGGCGGCGGCCCTGGCGGCGCTGCTGCCGGCCATGCTGGTCTCTTTTCTGCTGCAGGTCGGATTTCTGGCCGGTGCCCTCGATTGGATCCCCTGGTTTCTGGCGGCCGGGGCGGCGGCGGGGATGGTCTCGACCTATCGCGAGCGTCGGCTGATCGGGCGCTTGGGCCGGCAGGCGGTGCGCTTCGGACGGGAGCATCCGCTGGCTGTCGGCGGCCTTCTTCTGGCGCTTTGCCTGCTGTTGTTGGCCTCGGTTGTGCCGCCGCCGGCCCCGCCTGCCGGCTGGGACCCTGCCGCGTGGAGCGCCTGGAGCCTGCCATCATCCGGCGTACCGGAGGCAGCCGCCCAGCAGGACCTGGCGCTGGCGCCGCTCAATGCCCTGGTCCTGGGGCGGATCTGCGCAGGCCGGATCCTCGGCTTTGCCGCGGGGCTCTTCCCCTGGTCGGCGTACCTCTCCATCTGTTTTGCCACCTATGCCTTGTCCCGGCGCTACGCCTGGCCCCCCACGGCGATCACGGTAACCCTGCTGGTGGTCAGCATGCCCCGCCTGGTGTTCCAGGCGGTTTCAAGCGGTGCGGAAATCATTCCGGCCGCCGCCGCGCTGCTCTTTCTGCTGCTGCTCTATCGCAGCGTCGAGCGCCCCGATATCAAAGACCTCCTTTTGATGCTGCTGACCCTGGCGTTCAGCATTTCCGGCGGCAGGCTGTGCCTGGTGTTTGCGGCCGTCGGGCTGGGGCTGGCGGCGGTGGAGCTCTTTCGCCGCCATGGCGGTCTGATCTGGTGGGATTTGGTGCGTCAAGCGCCGTATGCAGCGCTTGCGGCCCTGGCTCCGCTTTTGATTTTCTCCCAGGCCTGGCTTTTCGGCCGGAACCTCCTGGCGGGCCAAAACTGGGTTGGTTTGCCGCCCGGCGTCCCGTGGGCCTTCAACGGTGGCGGGTTGGCCGGTTTTGCCGGGAATTTGGTGCGCTACGGTCTGCAGGCCCTCGATCTGACCCCGCCCCTGGAGTCTCTGGCGCTCCGGCTTTTTGGTGTGGACTGGGGGGCCGGTCTGCAGTGGGTTCACGATGGTCTGCTGCCGGCGGCGCTTGCCACCCGCGGGGTGGCGGCGCCATTTGCTGTGCGCGGGACGCCCTGGGTCGAACTGGCCTGGTTCGGCCCTTTGGCCGGCTTTCTGATCCTGCCGGCGCTGGGGTGGGCGTTTGCAAAAGGTGGCCGGCGTTTGAAGGCCCTGGCCCTGGCGCTGGGCGCCTATTTTCTACTGGTGGCCCTGATTGCGGCCTGGATGCCGGTCAACGTGCGCTATTTTACTGTCTTTTTCGTTTGCGCCGGCTGCACGGTGGCCTTTCTGCTGCCCCCCTGGCGCATGACCCACCGCCGGCGCTGCCTGCTGCAGCTGGTGGCGATCGCCTTGCTGGGCGCTGCAACCCAAGCGGTTCTGAAAGCCTCGGGCTTTTTCTGACGGCCTGCGGTGGGATCGCCTGAAAAGCGCGTCCCCGCGCCCCTTTCGTTGGCAGCGCCCTTTGCCCGAAGCAGCGGCTCATGTGTCGTGAAAAAGCAGGTAGGCGCCAAGTTTGTCGTAGTGATCGTCTGAAATGAATTCCGCGCCCACGACGTCGCCGTTCACTTTGCGGACGATCACCTCACGGCCGATGGCGGTTTTGAATTGATCGTCGAGATTGAAACGGATCGAAAGCCGCTGACCCGGCTTAAGCGGCGGCTGTCGATGGTCCTGCGCCGGTTTGAAGCGCAGGCCGCGCTGGGAAATATCCAGCAGTGTAATGGCGGCGCACAGGGACCTGCCATCCTGGGTTTCAAACGAGCAGACGCCCGCCAGGTTGACGTTTTTGCGGATAAACCGGCGGCGCTCCAGCATGACGCTGTTGGGGCGGCCACAAGCGCAGGTCCACTTGAGTTGAATTTTCTGATCCAGCGCGGTGAACCGGCTGACATCCTTGACCACCTGTTTGCCGCAGGCCTCGCACAGAAAAGGGGCCTGATGGGTGCTGCTGGTGAAGACCTTTTTCATTGGAATTTCGTCCGGATGATCGCCCCCGGCCCCGGGACGTTGGTTGAAAAGACCGCATACCCCGCAGGGGTTTAAAAAAGAAGCGGGCAGGCCCGGCCGCCCCGTCTGTCTGCAGGCCTTCAGCCGAAGAGTTCCAATTCCGGCTCCTCCGGGACCTCCGGCTCCTCCTCGGCGGCCGGTTGGGGACGCAACGCGGCCAGGGCCTGGATCACTTCTTTCTGTTTCAGGCTGAGATTTGCAAAGCTGACCCCGATGCCCCTGGGGTCGCAGCGGATCACTTTGCCCTGGACTTTGCAGCCACCTGCCACGCCGGGCGCCGCCAGACTCAGGGTGAGATGCGAGCCCAGCAAGGCGGGCTGCTCGCTTTCCAGGTAGGCGCCGCCAAGGCTGATATCGCGCAGGAAGCTCTGATAGGTCCAGTTGCTGACGTCGTAGTCAATGGCCACCAGGCAGTTAAAACGCTCGTGGCGCCGTTTTTCGGGCAGCCGGCTGTTTTGCTCATCATCCAGCCGTCCGGCCTCCAGCAAGAGGTTCATCAGAGACTCGCTGAACTCCTGTTCCCGCTCCGGCGGGCTAAAGTCGATGTCGATGGCCACATGCTTCCATCCCAGAATGGTCAGCGCCGCCTTTTTGCCTGAAATCGGTCCCAGGGCGGCTGCGATGGGTTCGCCCCCCGAGAGATAGAGGAAACCCGTCTTTCCTTTGGCGCTGATCTGCAGCGTGGCCGAGCAGCCTTCGAGTTCCATCATTTGCAGAAATGCGGAAAGACCGATTCCCTTCAATTGTCCGCCGAAATCGATTCGCAGCTCGGTGAACAGACGTCGGGCAAGCTGGCCGATGTCCTGGGAGTGATCAAAGTTGATGGCGTTGGTGCTTTTGCGGATCCGGCTGCGCAGCATGCCGGAGGCCCGGCTGGTGAAAACAATGATCCGGATCGACGGCTGGTGGCGGGCCAAATGCGTCACGAGCTCCAACACCTCAAGCTCGCGGAGGTTCGGGCCGGTGATGACGATCTGGATGGATTCTCTTTCGGTGATGGTGCAAGCGGCCTTTCCGTTTTCAGCCGACCGGACGTTCAATAATCCGCTCTGACTTTTAAGCAGGCCTGAAAACAGGCTGCGAATGAAAGGGTCGCTGTCGACGATCAAAACGTTTTTCATTTCCTGGCAGACCTCTGCTGGGTGGGTGGCTCGCCCCGCCGGCAATTGGTGGGGGTTTTCGCGTTTTTAACATGTTCCACGGCGAGTATGCCGGACCGAAAGGGTAAACGGCGGCGCGCAAGCATCAAAAAAAGGTCGGCTGGCCTGCAAGGCGGCCGCAGCTTCAAGGATGCTTATCGTCCGGCGGAATGGAAATTTAAACTGCGCAGAGGAGTTGATCGGGCCAAAACGGCCGGGAAGCAACGAAGGGCGGGTCAGGGCCCCTCGTTTCACACCGACACCAAGCCCACGCCGGCCAGCGCCAGGGCGACGCCGGTCAGCTGGATCCGGTCGGGGCGCTCGTGCAGGAGCACCACCGACAGGACCACGGTGACCACCGGGTAGAGGGAGCTGAAGACCGCCACGATGCTCAGCAGACCGATGCTCGTGGCGACGGCAAAGGCGACGCTGGCCAGGCAGTCGACGGCCCCCAGGGCGATCAAACCAGGCAGGTGGGGGCCCACGGTCTTTAAAGCGGAGCGCGTGGTGAACAGGATCGGCAGCAGCCAAGCGCCAAAGGAGGCCCGCATCAGAAGTGAGGCCCAGTAGGGATCGGCCTCGCTGGCGCGGTCCATCAGGACAAAGAAGATGCCCGTCGCCAGGGCCGCGCCCGCGGCAAAGGCCACACCCGCCTCACCGCTGCTGCCGCCACCCTTTGCGGCGCCCCGCGCCGCCAGGATCGAGCCCGCCAGGGCCGAGGCGATTCCCAGGCTTTGAAAACCGGTCAGCGACTCCCCGAAGGCCAGGCCGGCGGCAATCGGCAGGACCACCCCGGTGGCGCTGATGGGTGCCACGATGGCCATCTTGCCGCGGGCAAGACCCTGGTAGAGCAGGAACATCGCCGCAATCGCGGCCACCCCGGCGGAGATCGCCCACAGGACCGCCGCCAGCGGCGGGGGTGAGACCCGCCGCAGCCACACGATGGCGCCGATGACCCCCAGACCGAACAGGTTGGAGAACATCAGGACGGTTATAGCCGGCAGGCGGCGGCTTTTTATCCCGCCCAGAAAGTCCGCCAGCCCCCAACCCAGACCGGCGGTCAGCGCCAGGCAAAGCGCAATCATGACCACCCCCTGGGCTCGGGCGCCGCGTTGGCGTATGGGAGAGTTTGCAGCATCGCTTGTTCAACCGCGATCCGGCGGGCTGGCGGGTGGGGTTTTGATGGCAACAAAAAAAGCGGATCAGCCCGCCGGCTCACCCGCTTGATACCCGTCATTGACTTGTGGTCGGGGCGAGAGGATTTGAACCTCCGACCCCTTGAACCCCATTCAAGTGCGCTACCAGACTGCGCTACGCCCCGACATCACGACAGCCTCCCTAACATTATCCACCCGGTGTGTCAAGCGATGATGGCGGCGCCGAAACAACATTTTTGAATTTGATTTTCAGGCGCCCACCTTTTAATATAGACTCACTATGGAAACTGACGCCACCGAGTTGCGGATTCCCCCCCGGCTGTTTTCCGGCGACACCATCGGCATTGCCGCGCCGGGGAGCCCCTTTGATCTTGCCCTCTTCCAGAAAGGGGTGGCGGTCTTGGTCGGGATGGGTTTTCGGGTGGCGTTTGACGACGGTCTTTTTCAGCGCTGCGGCTACCTGGCCGGCCCCGACGCCCACCGGGCGGCGCTGCTGAACGGGCTGTTTGCAGACCCGGCGGTCAAGGCGATTTTCTGCGCCCGGGGAGGCTACGGGACGCTGCGGCTAATCGAGCACCTCCAATGGGCCGCCATTTGCCGCAGCCCCAAGCTGCTGGTGGGCTTCAGCGACGTTACCAACCTGCACGCGGCGCTTTGGAGCAGGTGCCGGCTGGTCAGTCTCCACGGACCCAACGTGACCGGGCTGGCGCTGGCCGACGACTCAAGCCGCTCTGCCCTGATGGCCGCCTTGACCGGCGAGGCGCCCGTCGCGTTGACGCTTTCAGAGGGCGTCACCCTTCAGGCGGGGGCGGCCAGCGGCATCGTCCTCGGTGGCAACCTCACCTCTCTCTGCCATCTGATCGGCACCCGTTTCCACCCCCGTTTCGAGGGGCGGCTGCTCTTTCTGGAAGACCGCGGCGAGGCGCCCTACCGGATCGACCGCATGCTGACCCAGATGACCCAGGCCGGGTGCCTCAAGGGGGTCGCGGGGGTGATCCTGGGGGATTTCACCGCCTGCGGCAGCCCGCAGGCGGTCTACGAAGTATTTGGGGAGCGCCTTGGCGGGCGAGGGATTCCGATTCTGGCTGGGCTCCAGGCTGGTCATGAGCAGCGCAACCTGCCCCTTCCCCTGGGGTTGGAGGCCGTCCTCGACGCCGATGCCCGAACGCTGCGCTACCGGCTGCCGGTCGTGGCCTGACGGTCGTCGCAACCATCCCGGAATCCGCAGACAGGGGGTAAAAATCGGACCAGCCGGTCCTCCAATCACCCATCGAGGTCGATCCTTGAATGTGGACGTAAATGACGCGGATGCCCGTCTGGGGCAGGTCGCCGATCTGATGCAAAGCGGGGTCGAAGACGGGGTTTTCCCCGGCGGCGTCTTGCTGGTCGCCCGCGCGGCCCGGGTGCTGTTTCACGCCGCCTTCGGGGTGACCAACCGGTTTGCCCCGAGGCCGGTGACCCGAACCACCTTTTTCGATCTGGCCTCCCTGACCAAGCCGTTGGCGACGACCCTGGCGGTCCTGAAGCTGGTACAGGATGGGCGCCTTTCCCTGGAGACCTCTCTGGCCGAAGTGCTGCACCCTTTCCGCGAGGGGGCAAAAACCCTTATCACGGTGCGCCAACTGCTCGCGCACACCGCCGGTTTTCCGGCCTATCGGCCTTATTTCGAGTCGTTGGCGGCCCACCCGCCGGCCGCACGGCAACGCCTTTTGCGCCAGATTCTGGTGAAAGAGCCGCTGGCGGCGCCCCCCGGGGATACGGTGCGCTACAGCGACCTGGGGTTTATGGTGCTCAACTGGGTGGTGGAGACGGTGAGCGGGTCCACCCTGGATCGTTTTCTGGCGGCCGAAATTTACCCCTGCCTGGGGGTGACGGATCTCTTTTTCGTCCGACACTTCGAAAACTGCCGTCGCGGGGTGTTTGCGGCCACCGAGGACTGCCCCTGGCGGCATGCGGTGCTCGAGGGCCGGGTGCATGACGACAACGCTTACGTTGTCGGCGGGGTGGAGGGCCACGCGGGGCTTTTTGGCACCGCCGAAGCGGTCTACCGGCTGCTGCTGGAATTGTGGCGATCCCTTCGCGGCTGCGGCGGATCCGGCTTTTTCGAGGCCCGTCAGGTGGCCCGCTTTCTGACCCGCGCGCCCTCGGGCGAGCGGACATTGGGCTTTGACACGCCGGCGCCGCAAAACGCCAGCTGCGGGCAGTTTTTCCCCTTTCAGACGGTCGGCCACCTGGGCTTTACCGGGACCTCCTTCTGGATGGACCTCGACGCCGGGGTCATCGTTGTGCTGCTCACCAACCGTGTCCACCCCACCCGCCAGAATACCGCCATCAAGGCATTTCGGCCGCGTTTGCACGATTTGGTCATGCAAAAAATATTGCAAAACGGCTGGAACTAGCATAGTAATGCCCGTCAGACTTTCAGGGGAAGGCCTCCGTGTTGTCCCGTGCGACCGTGTTCCACAACGCCTTTTAGCATGCGGGCGCGCATTCCTTTCGGGTTACATAATTAAATATAATTGGCCTTAAATGCATTTAAGGGTGCGCATTTCGCCGCCGAAAAGAAGAGGTGAGCGAACCGCGCCTTTTTGCAACCGACTCATTTTTTTTTATGGGCCTTTGAAAGGCCCGAAATCAGACGGTGCCAGGGCGGGTCTGGGCCGGGGAAGCCTCGGGCGCCCAATTCGCCCGCCCTGCGGCCTTGGTGCGTGAAAAGCGCGGCGTGGCTCCCGGGTTCGAACCGGAACCGTCACAAGACCCCGCCTCAGGCGGAATGAGGAACTATGAATCTGTTTCTGGATGCAGTGCTGGGCATTTTCTCAAATGACCTGGCCATCGATCTGGGCACGGCAAATACTCTGGTCTATGTGAAAGGCAAAGGGATCGTACTCAGCGAACCTTCGGTGGTTGCCGTCAGAACCGACAACCGGATGAAAAACCGGGTGCTGGCCGTCGGGCTGGAGGCCAAGAACATGCTGGGGCGCACCCCCGGCAATATCATCGCCATCCGACCGATGCGTGACGGGGTTATCGCCGATTTCGAAGTCACCGAAGCCATGCTGCGGCATTTCATCCACAAGGTTCACAACCGGCGCTCTTTCGTTCGTCCCCGGATCGTGATCGCGGTGCCCTCCGGAATCACCCAGGTGGAGAAAAGGGCGGTTCGGGAATCGGCCGAATCCGCCGGGGCGCGTGAGGTCTTCCTGATCGAGGAACCTATGGCGGCGGCCATTGGCGCCGGCCTGCCGATCACCGAACCCCGCTGCAACATGGTCATCGACATCGGCGGCGGCACCACCGAGGTGGCGGTGATCTCGCTTGCCGGCATCGTTTACAGCCGCTCCATCCGGGTGGCCGGCGACAAGATGGACCAGGCCATCATGCAGCACATCAAACGCAAGTACAACCTGCTGATCGGCGAGCGCACCGCCGAAATCATCAAGACCACCATAGGCAACGCCTACCCGGACCCCCAGAATCTCGAAACCATCGAGGTCAAGGGGCGCGACCTGGTGTCGGGAATCCCCAAGATCCTGGCCATCGACTCCGAGGAGATCCGACTGGCGATCTCCGAGCAGATCGACGCCATCGTGGAGACCGCCAAGATCGCCCTGGAGCAGACCCCACCCGAGCTGGCTGCAGACATCGTCGACAGCGGGATCGTGCTCACCGGCGGCGGCGCCCTGTTGAAAAACCTCGACAAACTCCTCAGGGAGGAAAGCGGTCTGCCCATCACCGTGACCGACGACCCGCTTTCGACGGTTGCCCTGGGCTCGGGCAAATGTCTCGACACCATCGAGATACTCAAACAGGTCGTCATCACTTAGGAATATGTTTTCCAGAAAGATGATCCTGGTTGTTGGCGTCATTCTCCTGTTTGTCGTCAATGTCATCTTGCTTTCCGTTGCCGGCCGCAGCCGCCTTTCGGTCAGCGGCCCCGATCGATTCGCGGTATCCATGGTGGCCCCCTTTCAGGAGGTCGTCACCCATTCTCTCCGGTTTGTGCGGGACATCTGGCGCTCCTACTTCGCGCTGGTCTCGGTGGCCAAAGAAAACGCACGCCTCGAGCGCCGGCTGCGTGAGGCCGAGGCTTTCAACCACCAGTGTCTGGAGGTGGAAAAAAGCAATGCCCGCCTGCGCCATCTGCTGAACTTCAAACCCGCCCACCCTCAGCAGGTGCTGCCCGCCGAGGTGATCGGGATAGACCCCGCGGCATGGTCCAAGACGATCATCATCAACAAGGGGCGCGCCGACGGTTTGGAAAAAGGGTTTCCGGTGGTGGTTCCCGAGGGCATCGTCGGCCAGGTCATCTCGGTTGCCAGTCGTTACGCCAAGGTTTTGATGATCATCGACCCCAACAGCGCAGTGGATGCCATGCTGCAGCGCAACCGGGCGCGGGGAATCGTCAAGGGCGCGGATGGCGGGGGCTGTCTGTTCGACTATGCCCTGCGCAAACACGAAATACGCGAGGGCGACACGGTGATCTCATCCGGGCTTGACGGGGTTTTTCCCAAGGGGCTGCGGCTGGGGCGGGTGACAGGGGTGGTGAAGCACGACGCCGGCATTTTCCAGACCGTTGCCGTCACCCCGTTTGTGGATTTTGAAAAGATCGAGGAGGTTTTGGTGGTGGTCACACCACCGGCGTCCGGGGCGGATGCGGAGCCATGATCCTTGGCGTCAACATCGGTTTGTGTTTCGTCCTGGCCATCGTTCAGACCACGCTTTTCCCCTATCTCGGAATTACGGAAACCTTTTATGACCTGCCTGCCCTGTTTGTCCTCTACCTCGGTCTTTTCCGATCTGCGCGCGAAAGCCTGCCGGTGGTGGTTTTCCTCGGTTTTATCGTCGACAGCTTAAGCGGCGGGCCTTTCGGGGTCTACCTGTCGATCTATTTCTGGCTGTTTCTGAGCGTTCGCGGCAGCACCCGTTTTCTGCACATCGGTTTCAACGCGCTGCTGCCCTTTATCCTGGCAGTGGGGGTTTTGCTGCAAAATGGGATGGAATTGCTGATTCTGACGGTCGTGGTGCCCGACGTGGGGTTTCCGGCGATCCCGCCGCGTTCGATCCTGCTGCGGATGGCCTGGGCCTTTTTGACCGGTCCGTTGGTTCACTTGGCCTTCCGCTATCTGCACCGGAAATCCGATCAGTGGCGGTTTCAGCTGTTTTCCGAAAAAATCGTTTGATGTCGCCGGACCGGTCCTCGCCTAATGGTAATTATCTGATATTAAGGGATTTTTTGAGCCCAGGTGAAGCGTTATCTCCAAAATGCCGACAGCGACTGGTTCAAACGGCGCCTCAGCGGTGTTATCATCTGTGCGGTCGCCGCTTTCGTCCTCCTGATGGTGCGGGCGTTTCACCTGCAGGTCCTGCAAGGAGAAGAACTCCGGCGCCTGTCGGCCAACAACTGCATCCGGTTGCAGGGCATCGACGCCCCCCGCGGGCTGATATTCGACCGCCACGGCCGCCGCCTGGTGGACAACCGGCCCGCCTTTGACGTGGGGGTCATCCTCAAGGACGCCCGGCCGCTGGAGCAGACCCTGGCCCGCCTGGCGGGTTACCTCCACCTCGAGGAGGTCGAGCTCCGGGACCGGCTGGCGCGTCGCAACGGGGAGGCCGCCTACAAGCCGGTGATCGTCGAGCGCGACATCAGCC
>JAJDNY010000121.1 GCA_022340425.1 Desulfobacteraceae bacterium
GGGTGAATGCCGTAGAGCACCTCGGTCTGGGCCATGACGAAGATTTCCTGCGAAAAGACGGCGGCGCCGCCCCAAAAGAGCTGCCTCCCAGAAGCCATGATGGCCGGCAGGGCCCCGGCCGAGGACCGCGACGCAGTGAAGCCCAGACGGTCTTGCTCGCGAACGCGTCAGCGATGACAAAGTGGTAAGTCAAAAACCAGACGGTTTTGAAAAAAGTTCAAGTTACGGCGCATAAATCTCAGCGGCGTGAGACGTACTCCTTTACGCCGCAGCGACTTCGAGATGCAGCGTAACGCGGAAATTGAACTTTTTGCGGAACCGTCAGCGATGGGCTTCCGCCGCCACCAACCGCGTCAGCTCGGCCAGGGCCTCGGGCAGACTGTCGTTGACCACCACGTGGCGGTAAAGGTCCTTTTGGGCCATCTCTTCGCGGGCGCTAACCAGCCGTTTTTCGATCACCTCGAGGCTGTCAGTGCCGCGCTTTTCCAGCCGTTCGCGAAGGGCCTCAAGGGACGGCGGCATGATGAAAATCGTGACGCAGTCCGGGTACATCCGCAGAATCTGGCGGGTTCCCTGGACATCGATATCCAGCAGAACGTCCTCGCCGGCGGCCAGGGCCCGGTCCAGAAAGGCCGCCGAGGTCCCGTAATAGTTTCCGTAAACCTCCGCCCACTCGGCCCAGCCGCCTTTTTCGAGGCGTGCGCAGAAATCTTCGCGGGAGATAAAGAAATAATCCACCCCATCGCGCTCTCCCTTGCGCGGCGACCGGGTGGTGGCCGAAACGGAGTATTTCAGGGCCGGAAAGCGCTCCCGCAGGGCCTGGCAGAGGGTGGTTTTGCCGGCACCGGAGGGTGCCGAAAGGATGAAAAGCGTCCCCCGGCGACGGTTAAACGGCGGCTCCCCGCGATGTTCTGGTGGCGTTTGATCGCTTGTCATAATCCAAACCCGGGCGGCCCGCCCCCCCGGATCCGCGCTGGCTTTCAAGACCCGGCCCATGTCAAACGCCCGCGGGCCGCAACCGCGGACGGCGGCGGGCTATTTGGCCGCCTGGGAGTCCTTGAGGCTCAAAAAGCGCTGGGAGATGGTTTCCGCCTGAATCGCCGAAAGAATGATGTGGTTGCTGTCCATGATGATGATCGAGCGCGTCCGGCGGCCGTGGGTGGCGTCTATCAGGCGCCGGTCCTCGCGCGCCTCATCCTTCAGACGCTTCATGGGCGCCGAGTTGGGGGAAACAATGGCCACCACCCGTTCGACCACCGCGGTGCTGCCAAAACCGATATTCAAAAGGGTCTGTTCCATCGCACCTCCCGCAGCCTATTCCACATTTTGGACCTGTTCCCTTATTTTTTCAAGTTCGCACTTAACCTCCACCACCAGGTGGGCGACGCTTGCCTTTTCGGTTTTGGACCCCATGGTGTTGAATTCGCGGCCGAATTCCTGCAGCAGAAAATTCAGCTTGCGCCCCCCGGGCTCGGCCGCGGCCATGGCGGCGCGAAACTGCTGAATATGGCTGCGGGCGCGCACGATCTCCTCGGAGATGTCGCTGCGGTCTGCCAGAAAGGCGGTCTCCTGGGCGATGCGGGCCGGGTCGAGTTCCACGAGGCCCTGGGTCAGGGCTGCGATCCGTTCCCTCAGCCGGGCTTGATAGTGGTCCAGCAGGCCGCCGGAGGCCTGGGCGATCTGCTCCAGCCAGGCTTCGATGCGCGCCAGACGCTCCCGGAAATCGTCCGCCAGAAAGCGGCCTTCGGCGCGCCGCATGGCAACCAGGGTCTCCAGCGCCTGATCGATCACGGCACCGATCACTGCCCAGTCCGCTTCGAGATCCCGGGCCGCCTCGGCCGGTTTGATCAGCTCCGGGGTTGCGGCCAAGAGCTCAAGGCCGACCTCCCCCTGCAGGTCCAAGGCGGCCTTCAGCCGGCGCAGGGCATCGCAGTAGGCCGCGGCCCTGGGAAGGTTGACCTCGAAGGCGTTGGCGGCTTCGGAGGCATCCCGCAGGGTCAGTTTGAGCTCCACCCGCCCCCGGGCCAGGTGCTGCGAAAGACGCGCGCGGATCTTGTCTTCCAGCGGGTGGTAGCCGTGGGGCAGGCGCAGGACGGCATCCAGATGCCGGCTGTTGTAAGTTCGAATTTCAACGCCGACGGTCAGGGCCTCCACGGTTTGCTCGGCCCGGGCGAAGGCGGTCATGCTGTTAATCATCTTTGATTTCCAGTTGATAGCGCCGGCGGACCTGTTGCAGAAACCCCAGCAGGGTTTCCCCGGCGTAATCGGGGTAGGTCCAGGGGAGGCGCTGAAAAGCGCCCTGGGTGTATATCAGGGTCAAATCGGCGTAGATCCCTTTGGTCAGATAGATCCGGTGGGTAAAATCTTTGCCGCTTGCGAGCACGAAGCGCGCCGGCACAAGCAGCCCCGGGTCGATGTTGACCCGCCGCCGCCCATCGGTGAGATGGCGCGCCTCGAGATCGTTGGTGGCGAGCTTGATGTCGGCCAGGTGATCCTGGGCCACCGGGGTTTTGAAGGTCAGCATGCGGCGCACCAGGGGGCGCCCCATTTCGGCTTCATAGTAGGCGGTAAAATCAAAGGCAAGCCAGCGGCTGACAGTCTCCAGCGGCCCGAAAAGCCCCTCCAGCGCGACGGCCAGTTGCGGCAGCAGCTCCCTTTCCCGCATGATCAGGCTGACCACCAGTTTGGCGGGGGCCGGCGGCCGGGGTCGGCTCATGACCGCGCCCCCTGCGAAGAGCGGCAGCGGCGACAACCGTCAGTCATCGAGCGGCCTGGCCTCTTCGACCAGCATGATGGGGATATCGTCCCGGATTTCATACACCAGGCGACAGGCCTCGCAGACCAGCCCGTCACCGGCCTCGTTGAGTTTGATCGGCCCCTTGCACTTGGGGCAGGCCAGAATCTCCAGCAGGTCCGGTTCAATCGGCATAACGGTTTGGCTCCTGTGGCGTCGGTTGTGGATCGGGTCTGTCATGGTTGGCTTCCTATAGCAGACCTGGCGACGGCATGCAAAACAAAACCCGAAAACCGCGAGGCTGGGCGGCCATGAAAGCCGACTTGGGGTCCGCGGCCCCTGCCAGCGCAAGACCTGCCCAATCCGACCGGACCTTAGAAGCGTTGCAAAGGCCGCAAACCACGGAAACGAACTGATTTTGACTCGAAGCCGGCAATCGGCTATAAGGGCTTCGGTAAAAAATAATTGCATATTTTGCTTGTCTTGCGGTCCGGCTCAGGCTTTTGTGAAGTCAATTTTTTTGACGCGGGCCGGGCGTGATAGCTGGTCCAGACCAACTGCCGGATCGTCACGCTCGGCGTCGAAAGCGGCAACAAACGCATTTGAAGGAAGGTCATGCGCCGGCACATATCCAGTACCGCAATCCAGAAGGCGATTCAAACCACCGAAACCCATGGCCTGCGCACCTCTGTGTTTCTTATGATCGATCTGCCGGGGGAAACCCGCGAGGATCTCCTGGACACCATCCGGCTGATGGCCGAGGCCCAACCCGGCCGCTACCGCTGGACCTTCTTCTACCCGTTCCCCGATACGGACGTCTACCCCTTGACCGCCCGGTTGGGATATATTGACCGTGCCGACATATCCGGCATGCAGAATTTTACCGACCGCTCCTGCCTGGATTTCGGCAAGGATTGCGCCACTACGCGGTAAAGTGCAACCGCTTGATGGGGTCATTTCCGATTACTTCATCAAAGAACCTTAGGGAAGGGGGCCATGGTACCGGCCCCTGTTCTCCAGTCGGCAAGAAGAATCGGGGTCAGGATGCGGTCATGCCATTGGAGCGGTCAGCATGATCCGATTGGCGGAAAATGCCGCCGCCTCCCGCGGGGGAATCAGTACGGGCGATGCAAAAGATCAAAACCTTATTTTCTGCTGCTGCCTGCGCCATGTTGTATGGCCGCCCCCGACGCCCAACCCGCCCGCTGGAGGGCTTTTTTAAGGATATCAGAAAAATTCTGGTGGTCCGGGACGACCACATCGGGGATTTGATCTGCTCGCTGCCGGTTTTCGAGGCGTTGAAAAAGGCCCTGCCGGACGCCCGGACAACCCTTGTGGCCTCTATCTACAATGCCCAAATCGCGGAGGGCAATCCCTTTATCGATCACATTCTGCACTACCCCAAGCACAAACACAGCACCCATGGCCGTCGCTACCTGTCCGCTTGGAAGCAGTACCGTTTTTTGAAATCATTGCGGGCCAAAGGTTTCGACCTTGCCATCGGTCTGCGCTCCCATTTCAGCCGCCGCCAGGGACAGATCGTCTATGCGTCCGGCGCCCCATACCGGCTGGGGCATATCCCCCAGCGAAAGCGCTACCGCCATCTCACCTTCTTCTACAATATCCCGGCGGCAAATCCCCGATCCCACAAGCATGAAGTGGAAAGAAGCCTGGATGTCGTCCGCTCGATCGGAATCGACTTGGCAAAGCCTTTTCCAAAGGTCAAAATCGATGCGTCCAGCCGGCTTTTTGCAGAATCTCAGGCAAAACGCCTGGGGATCGCGGGGTTCCCCGGTATCGGGTATCACATCAGCAATCGGGATAGGGTGAATTGCTGGTCGATGGACAATTTTTCGAAGTTGATTCACCTGCTCCGAGAAAAATACCCCAACGCCTGCCACATCATCACCCATGCCCCGGATGACCGCAGCCAGGCCCTCGGCCTGGCGGCTGCGGGGGGCGCGGGGTGCCACGCCATCGAGACCAGCACGATTAAAGAGGTCGGCGCTTTGCAGCAGAAATGCCAGCTTTTCGTGACCGTCGACGGGGCCCCCAACCACCTCTCCGCCGCCCTGGGGATTCCCACCCTGACCCTTTTCGGCGGGTCAGACCCGATCGTGTGGGGGCCCTGGGGCCCCCGCAATCGGGCCATCAAAAAAAGCGACCATATCAATGAGATCACGCCGCAGGATGTTCTGCAAAAAGCGGTGGAGATGATCGACAACCGGAACCCGCGTTAAGCACCCATGCCCGAGCCGAGAAAACACGACTTCGCGATCCACGAACTCCTGATGGTACTCGGTCTTGCCCTGGTAATTTTCAGCATCCCATTGGACCACACAAAATCCATAGAACTGATTGGAATCGCTCTCGCTTTTGTGGGATGGCTCTGGCACCGCTTCATGATGGGCTTTTCATCATTGAGGGACAACCCTTTGTTGCTTCCCTTGGGCCTGTTTTTTATCACCATCATCATCTCTTTTTTTTTCTGTTTGGATATTGAATATTCATTTAAAAATCTTTATCGGGAATTTCTATCCTACACGGTCTTGTTTTTTGTGGCGGTGGATTTGACCTTCAATAAAAAAAATCTTCCCGTTTTAATCCTGTTGTTTTTGGCCTCCAATATCGCGTCTATCTTAATTTATCTATTCCAATTCTATGCGAACGGTTTTGTTTTAGAAAAATTCTTGAGTTCTTTTGCCATAGGAGAATTTCTGAGCATCGGAAAATCCCATGGCGCGACTTATTTTCTCTTTGCCGCCATATTTTCCTTCACCGCCTTTTTTCACGTCAAAAAACCGGGTGTCTTCCTCCTGATTTCAACCCTGACCGCCCTCAATTTTTTCATGCTTTTCGTGGCGGACCAACGCGGGGCCCTTTTGGGGTTGCTGTTTGCGCTTGTTTTGCATTTTGCGCTTTTCAAAAACGACCGGAGAAAGTTCATACGGGTTTCCTCGGCGGTTTCAATCTGCACGGTGATATTCATTTTCGCCACCCCCATCAAATCAAAGCTCGTTCATGAGGACTGGTCCAAAATAATGAGGCTAAATTTTTCCGAAGATTACACCCGAGGCAACGACAGCACCCAAATCCGGGTTTTCGGTGTCAAGTATTTTTGGGAGTACTTAAAGGAGCACCCCTTTACAGGCGTTGGTTACGGCCGGAAGAACATCAAAATTATCGAAGAGAGATTTCAAACCATAGAAAAATTTGATATCTCAGATGCCCACAACGTCTTCGTCAACATGGCCGTCTTTTTAGGACTCCAAGGTCTGCTGGCCTTCACCTACCTGGTTTGGGCGCAATTCAAGACCGTTTGGCGGGCAATCCGGATCGCGTCCGACAACCTTGAAACCTACTTCTTGAAGGCCACTCTTTTGTACATGACTGCCTTTTTTGTCAGGATCCAATTCAGCGACATGTATCGCCACGGTTCGGCGTTTAATTTTTGGATCATCCTCGGAATGGCCGTTGGATTGGCACTTCAATACAGAGCATCCTCGGAATCCGCTCAAAGGACCTCCGGTGATGGGTAAGTCTTACACCCTGCTGCGATTTCTCCTGGGTTTCACCCCCCGGCCAACGGCGGATCCCTCCCAGAGAAATTTTGCCCGCATTTTGGCCATTTCGACCACGGCGGTCGGCGACACGGTGCTCTC
>JAJDNY010000122.1 GCA_022340425.1 Desulfobacteraceae bacterium
TAGTTCGGTGGCCGCGATCAAGGAGGGCGCGCCGCCGTTCATGGCCAGGAGCTCTTCCGCAAAACATTCCCGCGCACCGTCAAAACTGCCCGTGCGGCAGCTGATGCTGAAAAAGACCGAGGGGGTGGTGCCGGCAATCGATTGGATATCCGCTGTCCGGAGAGGGGGATTGAGCCACCCCAGCTGATCTCCGTGGCCCCGGTGGCCGATGATCAACTGCCCCGTATTGATCAGCCCCATCAGCTTCTTGGTGGCCAGGGGGCCGTCCGTCTTGTATATCAGCTCTTCCCTCAGCTTCGGCGGCACCGGTGTGCCGTCACTGAATTCGGCCGGCGTGCGGTTGTTGGAAACATAGACCCGTTGAACTTCGAAACCGTGGGAGACCATGTGATCCCGGATCGTCTCCATGGTTTTCAGATAGGCCTGGTTGGCGCGGCCGTCCTGCCGGCCCAGGCGGTCCTTATCTTCGAAATAGGCCGCCACGGTCATGCGCGCAAAATAGTCCGGATCCTCGGGTGGTGACTTTTCGTAGTGGATGATCTGCTCCACCACGGCGAGGCCCTCCGCTTCTTCCCGGGCGGCGATGCGTCCCCCTGCAACCCACGGCACGAGGCAGTCGGCACCTTCGGCATCCCGGTGGGTGAAGTAATAAAGATCGGTGGTATCGCATTGACCCGTTGCCGCCGTTCCGGGCCGCGGCCGTTCTTCGCTGGGGATGGCCGCGATGTCGCCAAAGAGCAGGACATAGCGCAAAGGCGATCCGGGCTTGGCCCGCATTTTGCGAATATAGGTTTTGATGGCCTGCACCTGGTCGGCGCGCGTGCTGTTTGTCCCGAGGGGTGCCAGAAGGGGTGCCACGGGCACGATAGCGGTGGTCAGGCCGCATTTCTGTTTCCAGGCCTGGAGCCGCTGCGCCGGCTTTTGAAGCGCCTCCCCGTAGAGAATTAAAAAATCCGGCGTATCGGCGCGGCGGTGGGCGATTTTACGCTTCGGCGCCTGAAGGCCCGCCTTGCTGAAATAGTAGCGTTCCGGGTTAAAGAGAAAGTTGCCGAAACCTTCCAGGTTGTGCTTCTGGTCGAGATAGGCCCACAGGGGTACTTCGTCCTTGTTGCGGCCGCTTTGGCGCGGGGCTTTCTCGGCCGACAATGCGATGGTCACCTCGATGGTGCTGTAGCAGCGCAGCAGTTGCCGGGCGGGGTTGTATTGCAGGGGCCGGACGTGGATGCAAAGGGTGCGGTAGCCGTCCATGTAAAAGGGACGGCTGACCGCCACGGTCTCTTCAGGATAATAGTGATCCTGGTCATAGGTCGCGGAGTCGAATTCGAAGGTCCAGGGGTCCTGGTCCGTGGCGTTTTCCTGGGCCGGCCGGATTTTCATGTTTTTCCGCTTGCGCAGGCCGCTTTTTTTTACCCGGACCTGATATGCGTATCCCGGCGGAATCTGGAGGAACCGCCCGAAGGACGGCAGCAGCGGTTTGCCGCTCTCGGAAAGAAAACCGGTACCGTGGATGCCGACCTCATGCTGAAACCCGGACTGGCCGGCTTCCCCGGGCAGGTCGGCCTGACTGTAACCCGGGAACCGATAGACCAGGCGGATCGTGCTGTCCCGGAAGGAGAGGCTGATGATGGGTTTTTCGCCGTGCTCCTCCAGATTGAAATTGGCTGAGAGTCCTACCGGGTTCAATGCTTTGAGTTCGGCCATCGCGCTCTCCATAGTATAATTTTGATCTAAAATCCCCCCACCTTTGGTGGAGGACCCGGAGAGGTTCTATTGATCCGGGGTTCATTTACATCAATTGGTTCCTTCATTTTCTTGCACGTGCAAGAAAACGGAAGCAAAAGAAACCGCCCGTGTCCCGCGGCCCTTTCAGGGCTTCCCTGCGCGTCGTCGACACGGCCGGAGCACGCGGAAACTCGCTTCGCTCAGACAGTCCGCGCATTTTAATCCGGCCGCATCGCCGATGCTCGGCGCGGGGCAAAGGGAAATTCAAAACCAAAACCTCCAAAGCCGTTTTCAAGCCCCCTTCGGGGGTAACTGGGGTCCCCCGTAATGCGGGAGAAGCCTCACTTGGGGATTGCTTCGACTAAAATAACAGCAGCTGCCAGCCCTTGGCGGCATACCAGCCCAACTTCTGCATCTCGGTACGGGTCAGTTCCGGCGGCAGATGGGCGGCGCGATCCGCCAGATTGGCTTTCATCTCCGGGACCCGATCGCGGGCACGTGCGCGCTGGCGATAAAAACGCTGGATCATGGTCCCGGGGGGCGTTCCGTGATTGAGATGGGTCAGGTAGCGTCGGGGATCTGCGGCGGCTTCCTCGGGCGTCACAAACGTTTTGGAAATCTGGGCCCAGCGGATCCAATCGTCCAGTCGCTTGAGCAGAATATCGATTTGCCACTGTTCCGGATTTTCGTAGAGCCGGCTGCCGGGCAGGACGTGCAGGTTTTCGATCCAGTAGACAAACCCGCCGGCCTCGACAACGTGGTCCAGCAACGTCAACGTTGCCATGAAATCGGATTGGCTCTCGCCCGGCAGGTTACAGATCCAGGAGGTCACCGCCAGTCCCCCGGCGTCGGCAATGCGCCGGACGCCGGTCATGATTTGTTGGCGGGTCGAGCGGCGCCCCATGCGCTTCAAAAGGGCGTCGGAGCCGCTCTCGCAGCCCATGGTGTAGCGGTGAAAACCGGCCGCGACCATTTTCGGCAGCAGGTCCCGGTCCTCAAACAAAGCGGGGTGGGTTTCCAGCTCGAAGGTCAGGTCCAGCTTCTCGCCGATGATGGCGGCGATCAGCGTTTTCATGAAGGCCGTGTCCAGGAAATGGTTCTCCCCCAAAAATACGCTTTGAATACCGTGGTCCTGATACAGGTGCAGCTGCGCGAGAATCCGGTCGATTTGCATGAACCGAAACCGGCGCGGGTTGATGGTCCGGTTGTTGGCCACGCAATAGGCGCAGGATTCCGGGCACAGTCCGCGGGAGATGTTGATAAAGCTGCGTCGGGACCATAGCAGGTTGGCAAAGGGCTTGGCCTGGGGTGTGATGAGGGGCATGGCTTCGGTGGGCAGCAGGTCGTCGGGGCGCGGCGGGCGGGCCACCCCGCCGCTCCGGCCGTTGCGAGCGGCAATACCGTCGATGGCGCTTAAAAACCCCGCTCCCGGTTCGACCGATTTCTCAATGACGCGTGCGAACGTTTTTTCGCCTTCG
>JAJDNY010000123.1 GCA_022340425.1 Desulfobacteraceae bacterium
CCAGCATAGCGGCCGCCAGGATGAGCGGCGTCATCAAGACGCGGAATGATTTACTCATGGGATGTTTCATTTCAATCCATTTCCGGTTTAGCGGCCGGCCCCAAGGGCCGTCGCCGCTGGCCTCCCGGTAGCTCAGAGGCCGTTTTCCTTTTTGAGCTGGACCCCCCGCTGCTGGTAGCGTTGCTGGGCCGTCAAAACGGCCTTGCGCAGCCGGATGCTCTGGGGGGTCACCTCCACCAGCTCGTCGCGGCGGATAAAGTGAATCGCGCGCTCCAGGGTCATCGCTTTGACCGGCGAGAGAATCACGTTGTCGTCTTTTCCCGCGGCCCGCATGTTGGTCAGCTTCTTCTACTTGCAAGGGTTGACGTTGATGTCGTTTTCACGGTTGTGCTCGCCGATGATCATGCCCTCGTAGACCGGGCATCCCGGCACGATAAAAATCTGGCCGCGCGGCTCGAGGTTGAACAGCGCATAGGCCACGGCCTTGCCCTTGCGATCGGACACGATCGAGCCGGTAAAGCGCGAGGGGAACTCGCCCCGGAAGGGCTCGTAACCGGCGAAGTAGCTGTTCAGGATGCCGGTGCCGCGGGTGTCGGTCAGAAATTCGTCGCGGTAGCCAATCAGGGAGCGCGAGGGCACCGAAAACGTGATGCGCACCCGCCCGGTGCCGTGATTGACCAGGTTGGTCATCTGACCCTTGCGGATCGCCAGTTTTTCGGTCACCACCCCCAAAAAGCGGTCGTCACAGTCCACCAGCAGGTGTTCGATGGGCTCCAGCTGGCGGCCGTCCCGATACTTGTATATCACCTCCGGACGCCCAACCGCCAGCTCAAATCCCTCGCGCCGCATTGTCTCGATCAGGATCGCCATCTGAAACTCGCCCCGGCCCTTGACCAGGAAGGTGTCGCGTTCGTCGGTCTCCTCCAGCTGCAGGGCCACGTTGCGCAAGGTCTCCTTGAACAGCCGGGCGCGGATCTTGCTCGCCTGCACGATGGTGCCCTCCTGGCCGGCAAAGGGCGAGGTGTTGGCCGAAAAGCGCATGGAAACCGTGGGCTCGTCCACCCGCAGGCGTTTCAGTGGACTGTGGTTTTCGCCGGTGCAGATGGTGTCGCCGATCTTGACGTTCTCGATCCCTGCCAGAACCACGATATCGCCCGCCGCCACTTCGGCGACGTCCTTGAGCACGAGCCCTTCGTAGACCTGCAGGCGCGAGATCTTTAGCGGCTGGGCAGCACCGTCCTCCCCTAAACAGACCAGATTATCCCGCTGCCGGATCACGCCGCTGACCGCCTTGCCGATGGCCAGGCGCCCCAGATAATCCGAGTAGCCCAGATCGGATACCAGCATCTGAAAAGGGGCCGCGGGATTGCAGGCCGGCGGGGGGATCTCGGCGACTATTTTTTCAAACAGCGGCTGAAGGTCCCGACCCGGCGCGTCGGCCGCGGCCATGGCCACCCCGTCGCGCCCGATGGCGTAAAGATAGGGGAAATCCAGTTGGCTCTCGCTGGCGTCCAGGTCGATGAACAGATCATAGACCGAATCCAGGATCGCCTCCGGGCGGGCGTCCTTGCGGTCGATCTTGTTGATCACGACGATGACCTTGAGACCGGCCTCGAGGGTCTTTTTGAGCACGAAACGCGTCTGGGGCAAGGGGCCCTCGGAGGCGTCCACCAGCAGCAGGGCCCCGTCGACCATGGACAGCGCGCGCTCCACCTCCCCGCCGAAATCGGCGTGTCCGGGGGTGTCGATGATGTTGATCTTGACCCCCTGCCAGACGATGGCGCAGTTCTTGGCGGCGATCGTGATGCCCCGTTCGCGCTCGAGGTCCATCCGGTCCATAATGCGTTCGTCGATCTGCTGGCCCTCACGAAACACTCCGCTTTGCTTAAACATGGCATCCACCAGGGTGGTCTTGCCGTGGTCGACGTGGGCGATAATGGCGATGTTGCGCAGGGCCTGGGGTGAATCGGTTGGCGTCATGTTTGAATTTCCGTTTGCATTCCGAAAGCGGCGCCGGGCCGGCGGCCGCAGGTTGGTTTAAAACCTTTCGATCAACTTGTCGATCAGGTAGGAGCTTTCACGGATGGCCTGCTCGCCGAAGGGGCCGAACCACTCGGAAACCCGCCTGAACTCCTCGCAGAATTTGTTTTTGTCCCCTTTTTCGAGCATCTCCAGGTTGCTGCCCAGGGACAGGATATAGTCCTTCAACATCGCCCGTCGCTGGGGGGTGGCGAAGATGATTTCGGCATACAGTTCGGCATCCTGGGCGAAAAGCCGTCCCACCATACCCAATTCCAGGCGATAGATGGGGCTCGAGAATTCCAGCGAGCGGTTGAGGCTCGCGTTTTGGCGGCAGAGGAACTGGCCGAAGGCGAAGGTCGCGAAATGGCGCAGGGCCTGGACAAAGCCCATGATCTGATCGTGTTCGGTCGGGGTGGCCTGCACCAGAACGCTGCCCCAGGCCGCAAATTGATCAATGACCCACTGGCAGGCATCCTCCATCCGACCGGGGGTGACCACCACGATCTGCTTGTCCATGCTGGAGGTGGTCGGCCCGAAGAGCGGATGCAGCCCCAGCACCGGCCCGCTGTGGGCGGCGAGCATGGCCTGCAGGGGCTCGGCCTTGAGGCTGGTGATGTCGGCCAGCACGCACTGGGGCGGCAGGTGGGGCCCCAGGCGGCGGGCGACGGCTCCGGTGACATCGATGGGAACGCAGAGCAACACCAGATCGGCTTCCCGGCAACGCTCGGCGGCCGTCGGCCAGTCGTTGCGATCCAGGCTGCGCACCCGGTAGCCGGCATCCCCGAACCAGCGCACGAAATAACGCCCCATGCTGCCGCCGCCGCCCACCACCAGGACCCGGGCACCGGGGCGCACCCCCCGCCGGGAGAGCCTGGCGGTCTGGGCCACGCGCGACTGCCGGATGATTCGCCGGTAGAGTTCCTCGACAAAATCGGGATCCAGCCCCTGGGCGCGGGCCTGGGCGCGCAGCCCGGAGATCAGGTTCTCCTCCCGGGCGGGATGATAGACCGGCAGGTGGGCGGCCTTCTTGAGGGCCACCACCTTTTCGACCACGGTTTGACGCTCCTTCAACAACCCGACGATCCGCCGGTCGATGGCGTCGATCTGGTCGCGCAAGGCGGCCAGGCCCGCCCCGGACGGCCCTTGGCTGGAAGGCTGCGGCCCACGAGCTGCGGACAGCTCCGGCGGGTTGTTTTTCATGAGCCTTTTCCCCCAAATGTGCCGGCGGACGCCCCGGCACCGCCGTTCAGTTTAGCCGAAAAAATATAATAAGTCCGCCGGCACCCAATTTAAACCGAGCGGGGATAAAAATCAGTCCCGTGCCGGTATGCACCGCGCAAGGGCTCATATCACCCCCAGCCGGTGGGATGCAAGCCTGAGACGCAGGACGCAAGGGCGGATCCAAGCGGGAAGTGACGGCCCCGGCATCAGTCCCATTGTGGGCGGTGAAAAATTGTCCAAGCGGGCGAAACGCTACAAGTCAAATTTGATGAACCGGTAAAAAGTCAAAACCCAGACGGTTTCGAAAAAAGTTCAATTTACGGCGCGCAAATCTCGAGGAGTGAGGTCTACTTATGCAGGCCGCAGCGACTTCGAGATGCAGCGCAACGCAGAAAGTGGGCTTTTTGCGGAACCGTCAAATTTGCAATCGATGCTTTTCTGGGTGTATGATGCCGCCGTTTCAATGCGGCTGCCGGCCGCCCCCCTGAAACACGGACTGGAAAACGCCCAACGTATGGAACGCCTCACAACCTACCGCTACTGCCCCCAGTGCGGCGGTCCGCTGCAACTCGCCAACCTGAAACCCGGCGAGCCGCAGCGCCTGCAATGCAGGGCGTGCCGCTTCGTGTTCTACCTGGACCCCAAGATCGCCGCCTGCGCCATCGTGCGGGTGGCAGGCCGGATTGTGCTGCTCCAGCGCGCCATCCCGCCCGCCTACGGCCGCTGGGTGATTCCCGGCGGCTTTGTGGATGCCGGGGAGCCGGTGCCGCAGGCCGCGGCCCGCGAAGTCTGGGAGGAGGTGCGCCTGCGGGTGGCCATCGGCCCTCTGGTGGGGGTCTACTCCTATCCCCAGGTCACCACCGTGGTGGTGGTGTACCAGGCCGAGGTGATCGGCGGCCAGCTGCAGGCAGCCGACGAGGCTTTGGACGCCCGTCTCTTCGCGCCGGCGGAGATTCCCTGGCAGGATTTAGCCTTCTCCAGCACCCGCGACGCCCTGCTGGACTATCTCCGAGCCGGAGCAGAAGCCAATCCGCCGCTTCGGCCCTCCACGAAGTGAACGACTATAGGCCGCCAGCCGCCGCGAGCTTCGGCACCGCCCAGCGACCAAATTTTTTTCAAAAATTACAATTTTGTCGTTCACCCGGTAACGAAAACGACCATCTATTCTCCACATTTGGTATCCGCTTTTGTATCCGCGACCGGCTTCTTTTGGGGCCAATGATCTACTCCCAATCGAAATTTGTTTTCACCCTTTTA
>JAJDNY010000124.1 GCA_022340425.1 Desulfobacteraceae bacterium
GTTTATGGCCTCCTCGCAGCGTGCGATGTACTGCAGGGCCTGTTGTTGGACCCCCACGTCGGGGTATTGGGAGAGCACCGAGCGGAAGCGCGCCAGGGCCGCTTTGTAGTGCTTGCTCTTGAAGTAGTAGAGGCCGACGAGGAATTCGTGGCCGGCGATGCTCTTGAGGCACTCCTTGGCCTTTTCGTCGGCCTTGAGGGCGTAGGGGTCGTCGGGGTGCTGGCGGGTCAGGCGGTTGAAGGTTTCAAGGGCCTTGAGGGCGTTGTTCTGGTCTCGGTCGATGGTGTCCACCCGGTTGTGGTAACACAGGCCGGTCTGGTAGATCACATAGGGGATGGCCTCGTTGAGGGGGTGCAGGTTGGCGAACTCCTCGTAGGCCACGATGGCCTCGTCGTACTCCTCCAGCTTGAAATGGGCGTCGGCGATCTTCAGCTCGGCCAGGATGGCCAGCTTGTTGAAGGGGTAGTAGTCCTTGAGTTTTTCAAAGGAATCGATGGCCTTGCGGTAGTTGCCGCTGTTGTAGTGGTCCATGCCGTCCTGGGCCAGTTCCGGGGCGGACATCTCGTCCTTGACCTGGAACCAGCCGCAGCCGGAGATGAGAACCACAAGCGCCATGAGAAGCGGAAGAATCTTTTTCATATGGGCACGCTATTGAGGTAATGTTCGGCCGAATGGGCCGCCAGGGCGCCGTCACCGACGGCGGTGGTGATTTGTCTTAAGGGGGTGTGGCGCACGTCGCCGGCGGCAAAAACCCCCGGGACGGATGTCGCCATCTGCCCGTCGGTCAGGATGAACCCCCAGGCGTCCCGGGGGAGCTGGTCTGCCACAAAGTCGGCGTTGGGGGCGATACCCACCCAGACGAAAAACCCCTCCACGGGGAGCTCGCGGGTGTCGCCGGTTTTGACCTGCCGCAGATAGACGGCTTCGAGTTTCTGCAGCCCCCGGACGCCGGTCACCACAGTGTCCCACAGGATTTCCACGTTTTTGCATGCGCTTAGGCGCTCCTGCAGGATGCGGTCGGCGCGGAAGCGGTCGCGGCGATGGATCAGATAAACCTTGCGCGCGAAGCGGGCCAGAAAGGCGCTCTCCTGAACGGCCGTGTCGCCGCCCCCGACGGCGGCCACCACCTTGTCGTTATAGAAAGGTCCGTCACAGGTGGCGCAGGAAGAAATCCCCTTGCCGAAAAGCTCGGCCTCACCCGGAACCCCGAGGCGTTTGGGGCTTGCGCCGCTGGCAACTATCACGGCCCGGGCGCTCAGGCGACGGTCCGTCAGTTGGACGGCTTTCACCGCCCCGGCGAGCTCCAGGGAAGCCGCGGCATCGCCGATCAGCGGCACCCCCAGGTCCTCGACCTGCGAGGCCATATGACGGGACAGTTCCGGTCCGCTGACGCCCGCAGGGAAGCCGGGGTAGTTTTCGATCCGGTCGGTGGTCACCATCTGGCCGCCGGGCGTCACCTTCTCGATCAGGGCGGTGCGCAACCTGGCGCGGGCCGCATAGAGCGCCGCGGTCAAGCCGGCCGGGCCAGCGCCGATGATCAAAAGGTCGTAGTCAACCGATTGCATGCGGGTGGTGTCACAGGATGGATTTGATGGTTTCCTCGAGCTTTGACTTGGCAACCATGCCGGTCACCTGTTCGACCACGCTGCCCTCTTTGAAAAAGATCAGGGTGGGAATCGCCTTTATGCCGAATTTCCCGGGGGTTACGGGATTGTCGTCCACGTTGCACTTGGTGAATTTGATGCGGTCGCCGTAGGTCGCCATCAATTCGTCGATAACCGGCGCGATTGCCCGGCACGGGCCGCACCAGGGGGCCCAGAAATCCACCAGAACGGGTTTTTCCGACTTCAGGACCTCAGCGTCGAAACTGCTGTCTCCGATTTCCATAACGCTCTCTGACATGAGATTATCCTTTCGTTGGGGGGGGGTCAAATGGCCCACCGGCGACAATTTCCGAAAGTCCATTCCCCGGGTCGATGCGCACCCCACATCCGCCTCCGCCACAAGCCGAGCCACAATCCACGTGTTGCACGACCCAACCGGGCGCATTTACCGTAGCCGTCTGGTTTCGGACTTCCACCGGTGCGTCAACTATAGTGGCAAGACCGGGGGTTGTCAACCTCGCGCACCACCCGTCAACCCCGCTCATCAAGGGGGTTGACGGCGATTCGGGCGTTCGGTCGGGGGACCGCTGAGAAGGGCGGTGACGTCCGGCCGGGGGACTCATCGCCGCCGCCCGCGCTTTGGATTGACAGCGGCCGGTGGCTCTGGTACCTCATCAGACGGCGGGGGCCCGGCGCTCCCACCCCGTGAGGAAAGGAGAAAAAATGGAGGCCAAGCTTCGCATCGGTGCGCTGATATCCGGGGGCGGCAGCAACCTGCAGGCGATTATCGACGCCTGTGAGGGAGGCCGGGTCGACGGCCGGGTGGTGTTCGTGGGGGCCGACAATCCCGCGGCCAAGGGCCTGGGACGTGCCGAGAGGCACGGGATACCGACCTTCGTGGTGGACTACGGCGAGATCATCCGGGCGACCCGGCGGGGCAAGGGGCCGCTGCCGCCGGCGGATTTCAAGCCGGAAGAGGTCGTGGCCAAGCAGGCGCTTCTGCCGGAGGGCCGCGATCCCGGGGATGTCGCGCGCTTTTTTGCCAGCCGTGCGGTTGCCGAGTCCCGGCTGCTGGCGGCCATGGACGGCTTTGATTTCGACCTGTTGGTGCTGGCCGGCTTTATGCGCAACCTGACCCCTTACTTCATCGACCGCGTCAACACGGTGGCCGGCGAGCCGAGGATCATGAACATCCACCCGGCCCTGCTGCCGGCATTTCCCGGGGTGGACGGCTATGGCGACACCTTTCGCTACGGCTGCAAGGTGGGCGGCTGCACGGTCCATTTCATCGACTACGGCGAAGACTCCGGCCCCATCATCGGCCAGATGAGCTTCGCCATCACGCCCGAGGACACCCTGGAGAGCATGCGCGAAAAGGGGTTGGCGCTGGAATGGCAGCTCTACCCGGCCTGCATCCAGCTGTTTGCCGAGGGGCGGCTGAAAACCGTCCGGATGACCCACACGCTGCCCGAAGGCCGGACGCTGCAGCGCACGGTGGTGCAAATCGCCGTCTGAGGGGGTCTAAAGGACCTTGGCCATCAGGGGGATGGCCACCAGGGTGCCCAGCGAACTGCCGAGATTGGTGAACACCACCACCATCAGGATGCGGGTCACCTTGTTGTGCCAGAACCCGCGCAGCGAGAGGATGTCCACCGAAAGGTTCTCGAAATCCCGCACCCGCGGCTTGCGCGAGAATGCCTCCACCAGACCCGAAACCCAACCGGCGGCAATCATGGGGTTCAGGGAGGTCAGGGGGGCCGCCAGGACCGAGGAGAGGATCGTCAGCGGGTGGGCCAGGGCGATCAGCGCCCCCAGGCCGGCCAGGAGGCCGTTGGCCAGCACCCACCAGGTGATCATGTCGGCGCCGGCGGCGGCCCCGCCGCGGAAAAATCCCGCCACCATCAGGAGCAGGATGGCACCCGGAAGCAGCCACTTGAGCATGCCCGAGAGGCGGCTTTTGGGGGGCAGGGCGTTCAGGGCGTCCAGATCGACGGGGGTCTGCCAGAGGGCCTTGATGCCCGGCACATGCCCGGCGCCGACCACCGCCACGATCCTGCGCCCCGGGGCGCTGCGGATCTTTTCGGCCAGGAAGCCGTCGCGCTCATCGATCAGGATTTCCTTGATCACCGGCAGCGAGCGGCCGAGCTCCGACAGGACGGACTGCAGCATGTCTTCCTGCTTCATTCGCTCGATGTCGGCCTCCTGGATCTCGTCGGCCTGGCCCAGCGACAGGACCAGCTGCAGGATCAGCTTGATCTTGCCCCAGAGGCCCAGGAACCGCCAGACGCGGCCCAGGGTGATGCGGATGTCGCGGTCGGCCAGGTGAATGCCGGCCCCGGTCTGAGTGGCGGTCTCGATGGCGCTGAGCATCTCCTGGCCGGGGGCGACGTCGAGCTTTGCCGCAATGCGCTTCTGGAAGGCGGCCAGCATCAGGTTGGCGAGGAGCAGAAACGCTTTTTTTTCCCTGATCACCTTGACGATGTCCATGTCCTGCCAGGCGTTTTTTTGCTGGATCGCCTGGTAGCGCGTGGGGCAGAGCTCGACGCAGACCGTGTCGGGCTTTTCGGCTGCGATCACCGAGGTGACGAGATCCGCGCTCTCCCGGGAGACGTGGGCGGTGCCGATCAGGGTGATTTCTTTATCGCCGTGCTGCAAGCGGTGGATCGCCGGGTTTTCAGGGGTCGACATGGGGAGTTGTTCCTTGTTGTAATGTCCTGATACAGAAAACTGAATTCGATATTAATGCATTCGCCGGGTTGTGGCAAGCTGCCAGGGGTGGCAGGCCCCCGGCGCCAACTGGGCGAAAGGAACCAGAGAGATGCCGGATAAGATCGTTTCGTTGGAAAAGCGTGATGCCGCATTGCAAAAAGACCTGGAGCGGCTGCTGCAAATCGTTCCGGCCCGCCACCAGGGGGACGGCGATCTCCGGCAGCTGATCGCCTTCCGGCTGAAAATCGATGGGTTCACCCCCACGCGCAGCTATATCGTCCGCAAGCTTCGGGAAATGAATGCCTGCGGCTTCAGCGGCCGGATGTTCGATTACGTGAAGAACGATCAGGCCGAAAATACCTGCAGGGATCAGAAACCGGGGTTTAGCGACAACATACCCTGAAACCCCCCGGTTGCCGCGGGGTCCAGAAAGGAGGCGGTTGGTGGAAAAAAAGGTCCTGTTGGCGGTGGATGATTCCCTTCACTCCAAAAACGCTGTTGATTATGCCGTCCGGGTGGGCGCCTTTGCCCGGGATCTCTCCTACACCCTGTTTTACGTGCAGCCGAGCATTTCGCAGTTTCTGCTGGAGGAGGCGCGCACCAGCTCCCAGGCCAACGCGGAGCTCAAGAAGGTCATTCGCAAGAACACCGCCGCCGCCCGCGGTATTCTGGAGAAGCTCAAGGAGCGGATGGTCCGCAGCGGCGTGGATGCGGCGCGCATCGAACTGGAAACCGAACCCAAGGCCCTGGGACGCGCCAAGGACATCATCGAGCGCGGCCAACAGGGTCTCTTCGACGCCATCGTGGTGGGGCGCAGGGGATTGACCCGAACCCAGAAGTTTTTTATGGGCAGTCTGACCGCCAACCTGGTGGAGCACTCGCGGGTCATCCCGCTCTGGGTCGTGGACGGCGAGGTGACCGCCCCGGGGATCATCCTCGCCGTGGACGGCTCCGAAAGCTCCCTGCGGGCCGTCGATCATTTGAGTTTCATGCTCAGCGGGCTGCCGCCGGAGAACCGGATCACCCTTTTTCACGTCACGCCCCGGGCCGCGGACACCTGCGTGGTGGACTTCGAGGAGCGTGACAGCGCCATCGACGCGGTGGTGACCCGCGGCGACCGCCGCTGCGTGGATCAGTTTTACGCCCACGCCTTCAAAAAGTTCCAGGAGGCCGGGATTGCGGAGGCGCAGATCGAGGTGAAAACCTCCCGGCGCGGCGCCAATATCGGCAAGGCCATCCTGGGCGAGGTTCAAAAGGGCGATTACGGCACGCTGGTCATCGGCCGGCGGGGGATCAGTCGGGCATTTTTCATGGGCAGCGTTTCGCGCCACGTGATCGAGAAGGTTTCCGGACGGGCCCTCTGGATCGTCTCCTGAAGTCCCACGCCCTGGCGTTCAGGGCCTGGATCGGGCGGGGTCTCTTTGGGCCGCGGGCCTTTCGGCCCGCGGCGGGATGCGGGGAGAGGCGGATGCGGATCGAGGTGGAGTGTTACGCGGGCTACCGCGGCGAAGAAACCCCGCGCCGGATCCGGCTGGGAAAGGTCACGGTGGCGGTATGTGAAGTCCTGGACCGCTGGCTGGCGCCGGACCATCGCTACTTCAAGCTGCTGGGAGACGACGGGGCGCGCTACATCGTTCGCCATGACAGCCGCCGGGGCAGTTGGGAGCTGGTCTTCTACCAGCACGGCGAGTATCCCGTCCGGCCGCCGGGTGGTCAGGGGGAGTAGGGGTCCACGGCCGGGCCGCTGAAATAGCCCCGCTCGGGGTGCCAGGCGCGGATATTGATCTGGCGCGGAAACGCCCGGGACTTGAAGGTGGAGGTCCCCTGCAGGAGGCGCAGGCACTCCTGGATGCCTTCGGACATGGTCGGGTGCGGGTAAAAGGCGTTGACCACGTCTTTGAGCCCCTTGCCCTGGTCCATCAGCAATGCGATGGACATGATCGTACTGGAGGCCTGGGGGCCCGCCGCCCGCATGCCGAGGATTTTGCGGGCGTCGTCATCGCTGACGATGATTTTGACGAACCCCTCGGGGGCGCGCATGGCCATTGCGCGGCTGAGCAGGCTGATGGCGTAGTAGGCGACGCGGTAGGGGATCCGGTTTTTCTGGCAGGCCTTTTCGTTGAGGCCCACCGCCGCCACCGCCGGGTCGAAGAACATGATGGTGCTCATATTGTGGTAGTCGAAGCGCCGGCGGGGGCTTTCAAACATGTTGCGCACCGCCGTGCGGGCCTCCATTTCGGCCATGTTGACCAGGGCTGGGTGCGGGGTGACGTCGCCGGCCGCGTAGATCTGGTCTTTGACGCGGCAGTAGGCGTCGGTTTCCAGGAAGCCGCGCGTGTTGGGGTGGATGCCGAGCTGCTCGAGGTTGAGCCCCGCCAGGTTGGGGGTCCGCCCGATGGAGATCAGGACGGTGTCGACCTCCACGATTTCGGCGTGGCCGTCCGAAAAATCCAGGGTCACCTCCAGGTGGTCGGGTTCGGTGCGGATCCGGCGCAGCATCGCCGCGTGGAAGATCTCCACCCCGCGCTTTTCCAGGCTGGCGTTGACAAAGGCGCTGACGTCGGTGTCCTCGAAGGGGATCACCCGCTCCTGGTGGTCCACCAGGTAGAGCTTGGTCTGGCCGAAGTTGGAAAAGATGGTGGCGTATTCGCAGCCCGTGATGCCGGCGCCGATGATCATCAGGCGGCGCGGAAAGGCCTTGAGGTTCAGGACGCCGTCGGAGTTGATGATCCGGGTCTGGTCGGTGCGGATATTGGGGAAGTCCCGCGGGCGCGATCCGGTGGCGATCAGAAAAAAATCCGCTCGGAGCTCCTCCCGGCGGCCGTCGGGGTAGGCCACCGCGAAGCGCCCGGCCGGTCCCAGGCTGCCGCGTCCGCGCTTGAGGGTCAGGGATCCGGCGCCGGGCCAGCGGCCCGGGGTGAAGGTCTCGATCTGGGAGAGCAACTGGTACTGCTTCTCCTTGACCGCCTGGAGCACGGTGTTGCGCAGCGCGGGGTAGTCGATTCTCAGATCGCCTGCGCGGTAGCCCCGGTCGACCTTGGCCGCGATGGCGAAATCCTTTGCCAGCTCCCACATGGTCTTGGAGGCCAGCGCCCCCCACATCACGCCGGTGCCGCCGATTTCGCCGGCCTCGACGATGCACACGTGCCGGCCCAGGTCAAGGGCGCTCATGGCGGCGGCGAAGCCGCCGGGGCCGCAGCCGATGACACACAGATCGAATTTGTCCGGGGCGTTGACCGTCATTTTCTCCTGTCCGGCAGAGGGGGGCGGCGCACCGCAAGCGCGAATGCCCGGTTGCAATCGGGTTATAGGCAAAAGCCGCGCCCGGGTCAATAGCGCGCCGTGCCAGACGGATGCCGCAGCCCAACCGGTCCGCCAGGTGGCGGGGCGGACCGGTTCCCTTTGCGCGCCATCCGTTTCGAAAATCTCAAACCGCATCCAAGGAGGGGACCGATGAGCCTGCGCAGCTTCACGATCTACGACATCTTTCAACGCAACGCCGATCTTTTCGCAACGGACACCGCCCTGGTCTGCGGCGACCGGCGCATCGACTTCGGCGAACTGCGCGTTCGAGCGGACCGGCTGGCGGCCGGTCTGGCCGCCGAAGGGGTTCAAAAGGGCGACCGGGTGGCCATCCTGGGGCTCAACAGTCACCGTTTCTTTTACCTCTTCGGGGCCGCCGCATCCCTGGGAGCCGTGGTGGTGCCCATCAACTGGCGTCTTGCCACCGATGAGATCCGCTTCATTCTGGCGGATGCCGCCCCCAAGGTCACCCTGCTGGACGCGGCCCATGCCCCGCGGGTGCAGGCCCTGGCCGCCGACGGCGCCCCGACCGGCCGGCTCTTCGGCTTCGACGAGGGGGTCGCCGGCCTGCCCGCCATGGCCCGCCTGGAGACCGACGGCGCCCCGGCGCCCGTGGCGCTGGGCAGTGACGACCCCTTTTTGATCATTTACACCGCCGCGGTGGACGGCCGCCCCCGGGGCGCGGTGCTCAGCCACGGCAACCTGGTCAGCGCCAACCTCCAGACGGCGGTCACCATGGGGCTCACCCGGCGGGATGCCTTTCTCAACATGCTGCCGCTGTTTCACATCACCGATCTCAACCTGGCCCTGGCCGTGATGCACGTCGGCGGCAAAAACGTGGTGGCCGAAAAATTCGACGCCCGCCAGACCCTGGCCCTGACCACCGCCGAGAAGATCAGCGTGCTGGGCAGTTTCCCGCCGATTTTGTCCCGACTGCTGGAGGAAATGAGCGCCGGCGACTATGATGTGAGCTCCCTGCGGCATGTCAAAGGCATCGACAACCCGGAGACCATCCAGCGCTTCCAGGCGCTTACCGGCGGAACTTTCTGGATCCTTTACGGCCAGAGCGAAACCACCGGCTCCGTGACCCTCGGCCCCGCCTTGGAGCGGCCCGGGGCCGCCGGCCGGCAGCTGCCCATGATGCGCATCCGTCTGGTGGACGATGCCGACCGCCCGGTTGCCGTCGGTCACAAAGGTGAGATCACCGTTCAGGGGCCCCTGGTTTTTCAGGGTTTCTGGCGTCAGCCGGTGCTGGACCAGTCCAGCTTTCGCAACGGCTGGCACCATACCGGAGACCTGGGGCGCCTGGACGGCGACGGCTATCTGTGGTTCGAGGGCCGCAAGCCGGAAAAGGAGCTGATCAAACCGGGGGGCGAGAACGTCTATCCGGCGGAGGTCGAAAGCGTCATTCTGGAGCACCCGGCGGTGGCCGAAGTTTCGGTCATCGGTGTCCCCGACCCGCAGTTCGGCGAGGGGATCAAGGCCGTCTGCGTGCTCAAGCCCGGTGCGGATCTGAGCGCCGATGCACTGGCGGCCTTCGTGGCCTCCAAGATCGCACGCTACAAGAAGCCGCGCTACGTGGAGTTCACCGCCGCGCTGCCCAAAGACGCCGCGGGGCAGGTGGACCGCGCGCGGGTCAAGGCCCTTCACGGCGGAGCGGGGGCCTCGCAGTGACGTGGATCGGACCGGGGTCCCCGGCGATGGGGCCCCAAGGAGGCCGCGGATGAAGGTGCTGGTCACGGGCCGGATCCCGGATGAGGTTCGGGCACAGCTTGCAGCCGAGCACCAGGTGGTGGTCAACCCGCTGGACCGGCCCATGGCGCGGGAAGAGATCCTGCGGCGGCTGGCCGACACCGAGGGCCTGCTGTGCATGATCAGCGACGCGGTCGACGGCGAGCTGCTCGACCATGCGCCGCGGCTCAAAGCCATCGCCAATCACGGGGTGGGCTACGACAACATCGACGTTGTTGCGGCCACCGCGCGCGGCATTCCCGTCAGCAACACCCCGGGGGTGCTGACCGACGCCACCGCCGACATCACCCTGGGGTTGATCCTGGCGGTGGCGCGGCGCATCGTGGAAGGCGACCGCCGCAACCGCCAAGGGCGCTTCCGCCACTGGGCGCCGCTGCTCTTCCTGGGCACCGAGGTGACCGCCAAGACCCTCGGCATCATCGGTCTGGGGCGCATCGGGCGGGCGGTCGTCAAGCGCGCTCGGGGCTTCGAGATGAAGGTCATCTACCACAGCCGCACGCGTCTCGGGGCCCGGGAGGAGGCGGCCCTGGGGGTCTCCCACCGCAGCCTGGAGGCGCTGCTGGCCGAGGCCGATTTCGTCTCCCTGCACCTGCCGCTGACCCCGGCCACCCGCCACCTGATCGGGGCCGCCGAACTGCGCCGGATGAAGGCCGCCGCCTTTCTGATCAACACCTCGCGCGGGCCGGTGGTGGACGAAGCGGCCCTGGTGGCGGCGCTTGAGGCGGGCGTGATCCGCGGCGCAGGCCTGGATGTCTATGAAAACGAGCCGCGGATGGCCCCCGGGCTGGCCGAACTGGACAACGCCGTTCTGCTTCCCCACGTGGGCAGCGCCACCTGGGAGACTCGCAGCCGCATGGCGCGCCTGGCGGCCCGCAACCTGCTGGCCGCCCTGGCCGGCAGCCCGCCGCCCGATTGCGTCAACCCCGAGGTGTTTGCGGTGGGGTGAGCGCCGGCTGCGGGAGCCCGGCAGTTCAACCGCCCATCACGGCCGCAGCGGCTGCTGCCGGCCATGGAAACGGAACCCGATGCCCATGGAGAATTTTTTCAAGGTGACAGAGTTGGAAAGCGTGTTGGCACTGCGCCAAACCTTTCCGCTGGTGGCTACCGAGGAGGTCGCGCTGGCCGAGGCCGTCGGTCGCGTGCTGGCCGAGGCGGTGCACTCAGACGTGGATTTGCCCGATTTCAGGCGGGCCACCATGGACGGCTATGCGGTCCAGGGGGCGTCGACCTTTGGGGCCTCGGAAGGCAACCCCGCCTATCTGACCCTCTGCGGGGCCGTGCCCATGGGCCGGGCGCCCGATTTCACGGTCGGCCCGGGGGAGGCCGCCCGTATCGCCACCGGCGGGATGCTGCCCGAGGGCGCCGACAGCGTGATCATGATCGAGCACACCGAGGCCGTGGACGAGACCCTGATCGAGGCCTACAAGAGCGTGGCGCCGGGCCAGAACATGGTCGCCGTGGGGGAGGACGTCGCCCGCGGCCAGGAGGTCCTCTCCCCCGGCAGGTCCATCCGGCCCCAGGAGGCCGGGCTGCTGGCGGCCTTCGGGCGCAGCCGGGTGGCGGTTTTCAAACGCCCCGTGGTGGCCATCGTCTCCACCGGCGACGAGGTCGTGCCGGTGGACCAGACTCCCGGCCCGGGGTGCATCCGCGACATCAATACCTACACCCTCGCCGGGCTGGTGGCCTCGGCGGGCGGTGTGGCGTTCCCGCTGGGCATCGTGTACGACGACCCCCGCGAGCTGGAGGCCAAATGCCGCCTGGCCCTGGCCCGGGCCGACATGGTGCTGATTTCCGGCGGCAGTTCGGTGGGGGTGCGTGATTTCACCATCGAAGTGGTCTCCGGGCTGCCGGCGGCCGAGATCCTGGTGCGCGGCATCGCCATCAGCCCCGGCAAGCCGACGATTCTGGCCCGGGTGGGGCAAACCCCCTTCTGGGGGCTTCCCGGACATGTGGTCTCGGCGATGGTGGTCTTCGAGGTGGTGGTCCGGGCGTTTGTCGAGCACCAGGCCGGTTGCGTCGCCGGCTTGCGCCCCCGGCCCCGCCTGACCGCGCGTCTGACCCGCAATCTGGCCTCGGCCCAGGGGCGCACCGAGTTCGTGCGGGTTCGGCTTCTGGAGCGCGACGGCGACCTGTGGGCCCAGCCGGTCCTGGGCAAGTCCGGACTGATCCACACCATGGTCCAGGCCGACGGGCTGGTGCGCATCGGGCGCAACACCGAGGGCCTCGATCAGGGCAGTCCGGTGGCGGTCCTGGCCTTTCACTAACCTCCCGCAAGCCGCGCCCGGCTCCCGGGGCGGCGGAGCACGCAATGACATTCAAACGCAACGTCTACCTCGAGATGAAGACCCTGGCCGAGGCGCGCGCCCTTTTGTTCGCCCATTTCGCCGACTGCCTGATCCGCGACCGCGAAACCGTTGCCGTGCCCGATGCCGTCGGGCGGGTGTTGGCCGAGGCGGTCAGCGCCCGGCTCTCCTCCCCCCACTTCCATGCTGCTGCCATGGACGGCATCGCCGTGCGGGCCGAGGAAACCTTCGGCGCCAGCGAAACCCGTCCAGTGACGCTGGCCATCGGCGCCAACGCCTTTTTTGTCAACACCGGCCACGTGCTGCCGCCGGAAACCAACGCGGTGATCATGATCGAGCAGGTCGTGATGGCCGCCGAGGATCGGGCCGTGATCGAGAAGCCGGCCTTTCCGTGGCAGAACGTCCGCAAGACCGGTGAGGACATCGTGGCCACCGAACTGCTGTTTCCCCGCAACCACGTGGTCACGCCCTATTGTCTGGGGGCGTTGCTCTCCGGCGGGGTGACCACGGTGGCAGTGCGACGCAGGCCCCGGGCGCTGATCATCCCCACCGGCTCGGAGTTGGTGGACTGCATGCAGACCCCGCCGGAGGCCCTGCTGCCCGGCCAGGTCCTGGAGACCAACAGCATCGTCCTGGGCAAGCTGGTCGAGGCCTGCGGTGGCGTCTGCACCCGCCACGCCAGGATGCCCGACGACCCCGAAGCCATCGGCGCGGTGGTGCGCGCGGCGGCCGCCTCGGCCGACTGCGACCTCATCCTGACGGTGGGCGGATCATCGGCCGGCACCAAGGACCATGCCCGCGAGGTCGTTGCCGGGCTGGGGACGGTGCTGGTCCACGGGGTGACCATCATGCCGGGCAAACCCGTGCTGCTGGGGGCGGTCAACGCCAAGCCGGTCTTCGGCATGCCCGGCTACCAGGTGTCGGCGATCGTGGCCTTCGAGCAGTTCGTGCAGCCGCTGATCCGCCGGATGCTGGGGGTCCCGGACGAGGAGCGGCCCCGGGCGGCGGCCCGGCCGACCCGCAAGATCGCCTCCAAGCTGGGCGTCGAGGAGTTCCTGCGGGTCAAGCTGGGCATGGTGGGTGAGCGCATCGTGGCCACCCCGCTGCCCCGCGGCGCCGGCAACATCACCTCGCTGACCGAGGCCGACGGCATCCTGCGGATCCCCGTCGCGGTGGAGGGGGTTTCGGAAAACGAGCCGGTGACGGTCGAGTTGCTGCGGCCGCTGCCCTCGATCCGCAACACGGTGGTGATCGTCGGCAGCCACGACAACACCCTGGATGTGCTGGCCGACCAGATCAAGGCGACCCGCAGCGACCTCACCATTTCCTCCAGCCACGTGGGCAGCATGGGGGGCCTGATGGCGCTTCGCAAGGGGGTCTGCCACCTGGCCGGCTCCCATCTGCTGGACACCGCCAGCGGCGAGTACAATATCCCCTACATCCGTCGGCTGCTGACCGACACGCCGGTCCGGCTGGTGAACCTGGTGATCCGGGAACAGGGCCTGATGGTGCGGCCCGGAAACCCCAAGGCCATCGGCGGGATCGCCGACCTGAGCCGCTCCGACGTGCGCTTCATCAACCGCCAGGGCGGCTCCGGAACGCGCATCCTGCTGGATTACAAGCTGCAACAGCTGGGGCTGCAGCCGGAGGAGATCGCCGGCTACCGCAGCGAGGAGTTCACCCACATGGCCGTGGCCGTGGCGGTGCTCAGCGGCGCCGCCGATGCCGGTCTGGGGATCTACGCCGCCGCCCGGGCCCTCAACCTGGATTTCATCCCGGTGGTGACCGAACAGTACGACCTGGTGATCCCGCTGGAGCACCTGGAAACGGAGAAGATCCGAATTTTGCTGGAGACCATCAACACGGCCGAGTTCAAGCGCGCCGTCGGCCGGTTGGGCGGCTACAGCACCGACAAGACCGGTACCTGGGTGCTCTAGCCGCCTGGGAGGGGGGATGCGCTACCGCCTCATCGATCATACCGCCGATACCGGGGTCGTCCTGGTGGCGGCGGACGGGCCGAGTCTCTTCGAAAACGCGGCCTTCGCGCTGTTCGACCTGCTGACCGATCTGAAGCGGGTTGAGGGCAGGCAAACGCTGACCCTCGACGTCGCCGGCCAGGACTGGCCTGACCTGATGGTCGCCTGGCTGCGCGAGCTGCTCTATCTGTGGGTCGGGCGGGGGCTTCTGGTGAACTCCGCCCGGGTGGAGGGGCTGGAAAAATACCGCCTGAGCGCCACCGTCGCGGTGGAACCCTTCGACCCCGAGCGGCACGCCATCAAAACCGAGATCAAGGCGGTCACCTACCACCAGCTGGCGGTGACATCGGGGCCGGACGGGTGGCGGGCGCGGATTGTTTTTGACATTTGAGGCCGGTGCGGCCTGCGTCGCACCGGGGCGTCAAACGTCGGGGGCCGCTTTTTGCACCGGCAAAATCGGCCCCCCCC
>JAJDNY010000125.1 GCA_022340425.1 Desulfobacteraceae bacterium
GGCGTCGTGGCCCTGATTCACAAGGACCTCTGCTGCGGCTGCCAGGCCTGTCTGCAGTGCTGCCCCTTCGGGGCGATAGACTACCTGGAGCAGGAGTCCCGCTGCGAGGTGAACCAGGCCCTCTGCAAGGGCTGCGGCACCTGTGCGGCCACCTGCCCCTCGGAAGCCATCAGCCTGCTGGGGTTTTCGCACCTGCAGCTCTACACCCAGATCGACGAGGCCCTCTCGGCTTAGGCCGGCGAGAGGGCGCCTCGGCGCCAAGCAAAAGGAGCGTTGGCCCATGGACACCCCGTTCGAACCCAAAATTCTCGCCTTCCTCTGCAACTGGTGCAGCTATGCCGGCGCCGATCTGGCGGGTGTCAGCCGCTTTCAATACCCGCCCAACGTGCGCGCGATCCGGGTGATGTGCTCGGGAACGGTCTCGCCCCACCACGTCATCCGGGCCTTTCAGAAGGGCGCCGACGGCGTGCTGGTGGCCGGCTGCCACATCGGCGACTGCCACTACATCAAGGGCAACTACATGACCCTCAAGCGCATGCGCTTCGTCGAGGGGCTGATCGCTTTTTCCGGCTACCAGCCGGAGCGGCTGCGCCTGGAGTGGATTTCATCGGCCGAGGGGGTCAAATTCGCCGAGGTGATCCGGGAGTTCACCGAAGAGATCCGGGCGCTGGGCCCGGCCCCCGGTTGGGCGGCGGTGCCCCTGGCGGTGGGTGCCTGAGGGGCGGGAACAAGAGCGGTCATTTTATCGGGACACCCCCCGGAAGTGGGGGGCAGCCGGCACATCACGAGGAGCGAAGAGCAGGATAGACCCATGAATGTCACTGTTAGGAAAATTCTTGAAGAAGGTCGGGCCGAGGGCGTTTTTGCCTACAGGAGGGTTCACGGAAGCCTGTTCCCCGCGCTTTTCACCCGGGAGAACATGGACGCCCTGGAGCCCTGGAAGCCGTTCAAGGCCCGCTACCCCATCGCCAAACTGCTGCTTCTGGAGGCCCGCCGCAATCCAGGCAAGACCTACGGCGCCGTTGTGCGCGGCTGCGAGGAGCGGGCCGTTTACGAGCTATTCAAATGGAACCAGCTCCAGCCGCAGCAGGTGATCCTGCTCGGCCAGGCATGCCCGGCGGAGCTTGCCCAGTACTGCGAATGCTGGAAGCCTTTTCCGGACAACCTCCATTTCGGGGAGCCGGTGAAGGGCATCGACCAAAGCCAGAGGGTTGCGGAGATCGACGCCAAGGCCGGCGGCGAGCGCCTGGACTGGTGGCTGGCGCACTTCAACCGCTGCATCAAATGCTTCGGCTGCCGGGATGTCTGCCCGGTCTGTTTCTGCACCGAGTGCAGCCTGGAGCACCAGGCCCTGATCCCGGCCGGGGTCCTGCCACCGGACACCTCGTTTCATCTGGTGCGTGCGCTTCACATGGCCGGCCGCTGCATCGACTGCGGCCTGTGCGAGGAGGTCTGCCCGGCCAAAATCCCCCTTCGGGCCCTCTACAAGCGGGTCAACGGCCTGGTGGAAGAGATCTTCGATTACAAGACCGGGCTGCCCGACGGGCTTTCGCCTTTCAGCATGCTGGGTGAGGAAAGCGCCCTACCCACGGGCAAGCGCTGACCCCGACGGTTCCTCTCTTCCCTCCAGATTGCGGATAAAAAAAACCCCCGCGCTGCCAGTCAGCCGGGGGGTTTTGGTTTTCTGGATCTGTTGTGCTTTCAGGCGGCGGAGCTGGCTTCCGCCGCTGGGGCCTTTTCCACGGCCCGCAAGGCGGCCTGGAGGCCCGTGTCCTGCAGCTGCCGGTCCGTGAGGCCCAGACGCTGGGGGGCGATCCCCAGGCACAGCCCCAGCAGCTGGTGGTAGTAGAGGGCTGGCGGCAGGCCGTCGGCTTGATCCGCCCGTGCCGCGCGGGCGTGGATCCAGTCGAACTGGATCTGGCAGTAGGGGCAGATGACGCACACCAGGTCGGCCCCGGCGCGGCCCGCCGCGTCCAGCTTGGCCCGCCCCAGGCTTTCGGCCAGGGCGTCATTGACGCCCGCCATGGGGGATCCGCAGCATTCCAGCTTTTTCTCCCAGGGCACACTCCGGGCGCCGGTGAGCGCCACCAGGTCATCGAACTTTTTCGGCGCCAGGGGGTGGTCGAAGGCCACCACGTTGGAGGGCCGCAGCAGGTGACAGCCGTAGTGGGTGGCCACCTTGAGCCCGTTGTAGGTGGCCTTCAGACGTTTTTGGATGGCGCCCGCACCCAGCAGTTCGTGATAGGTCTCCAGCAGGCTGAAGACCTGCACCTCGCGGCGGTAATAGAGTCCCTCCTTGGACAGCATCGCGTTGATCTCCCGCAGCAGGCCGGCATCCTCGCCCAGCAGCTGCTGAGCCTGTTTCAGGCTCCCGTAGCAGCAGTTGCAGCTGGTGGTGATGTCCAGGTAGCGCTTTTCGGCGAGCGCCAGGTTGCGCGCCGCCGAGAGGAGGTAGGCCTTGAGATCGTAGTTTTTCAGCGGGTAGCCGCAGCAACCGAAGGCTTGGACGTCATCGAAGACCACCCCCAGGGCGCCCAGCACCGCGTCGGTGGCGGTCTCGTAGTGCTGGAGTCTGAGGGAGGTGACGCAACAGCGGAACATCGCGAGTCTTTTCATTGGACCCCTTTCCGATCGGCGGACGCAGCTGCAAGCGCCCTGGAAATCGCCTGGTTCTTGAGCACGTAGAGGACGTCCGCCACCCGAACCGATTGCGGGCACTGTTCCTGACACTGGTAGCAGCCCACACAATCCCAGAGCATCGGGGAATCGAAAATCAGGTCCCACTGCCGCAGCTTGACGGCGTACATGATCTGGTGCGGGAGCAGCCCCAGCTTGGCCGCCTCTTCGGGGGTGTCGCGCACCACCGGGCAGGCGCTGGTGCAGGTCATGCAGCGGTAGCAGGCGGCGTAGGCCTCGGGTTGCATCCACTGGCCGGCGAGGGCGAACACCTTTTCAGGGCCGGGTACCGGCAAAGGCTGCGGGTCGCGTCGGAATTCGGCCAGCCGCCCGCCGCCGGCGGCCCCCAGGGCGGTATCCAGGGGTTCACGGTAGCCGTTAGTGTCCAGCGCAGGACCGGCGGTAACCCCGCGGTGGACCGACAGCGGTGAGAGCAGGAGGAACTCCGGAACGCCTTTCCGGAGGACCGTCTCCTTGACCGCCGCCCACAGGTCGGTCAACTGGATCCCCGCCGGGCAGGCCTCGGTGCAGCGGTTGCAGCTGGTGCAGAGGTGCAGGCCCTCCTGCAGCAGGCGCAGCCGATCCGGCGACAAGGTCTTGCCAGCCGCAAGCTCCCGGATGGCCGGGATCTTTTCGGAGGGCAGGATGAAGGTGTTGGGCACCGCGGCCACCGTGACGCCCACCGAGCACGCCTGAGTGCAGGCGCCGCAGTGCATGCAGGCGTCCAGTTCCATCATCTGCTTGGTGGCCAGGTTGGCCGGGGCCGCGCTGCCCTTGTCGAAGACGGCGTTGGTTGCGAGGCTCAGCGGGGTGGTGAAGAAATGGAACATCTTGCTGAAGGGCACGTAGGCCAGGCCCAGCATGCAGGCCAGGTAGTGCAGCCACCAGATCAGGCCCTGAAAATTCATCTGGTCCAGCCGCAGCGCGTAGCGCTTGCCGGCCTTGGCGACGGCGAAGCTGGTGAAGGCCCAGTTGGGTCTGGCGTGGCACTCGGCGCAGGCCATTTCGTGCAGCGTCTCGCCGGCTTCCAGGGTTTCGGGCGCGAAGGGCCCGGTCATGTTGGGCGAGACCACCTGATACTGGTCCACCCAGTAGGCCTCCAGGGCGTTTAGCTCCTCCTCATCAAAGGTCGCCGCGTAGACGTCCACCATGTCCAGGTAGCTGGTGTGGGAGGTGATTTTACTGGCCTTGAGCACGATCCCCGAAAGCATGATAACCGCCAGGATGGCGATCAGGACCGTGTCGGCCTTGGCGCTCAGGGGGCGGGGGGCAGCACCGAAGAAGCGCCTCCTGACGGCCATCACCACCCCCACGATGACCAGCAGCCCGGCAAAGTCGCGGATGAAGACCCACGGGTTGGCGGTGGACTGGTAGTTGCTGAAAAGCTTGGCGGTGATCAGGCTGTCCAGGGCATGGAAGAGCAGCAGGATCATGAACCCGCCGTAGATGCAGATGTGCATCACCCAGCGGTAGGGGCTTCGTTTGAGCAGGCGGACCTGTAGCAGGCCGTCCATCACGAAAACGCGGATCAGGGTGAATAGCTTGGGGCTGAAGACCGTGGCCGCGATGCCTTTCAGCGCAGCACCGAGGCGTGCCCCGGGGGAGGCCGGCGGCGTGTCGCTGCGGATGTCGTGGCGGAACCAGGACGAGATTCGGTGGACGCTGCCGGCAGCGAAAACGGCGAGGGCGAGATAAAGCAAAACGGTTTCAATCATGACGGATATCCTCGATCAAAAGGGGACAACGACCTTTTTCTGCAACCCTCCCGTTGGCAAAACTTTCCGGCAATGGAGGCGCCCAGGGGATCCGGTCTCCTCTGGCGCCCCCTGCAGGCGTTGGGCATCATTCGGTAAGGTAGCGGTGCATCGCCACCGCCGCCAAGCGCCCTTCGCCCATGGCGCTGATGACCGTTGCGCCACCGGATACGATGTCGCCGCCGGCCCAGACCCGGGCCTTGGACGTTTTGCCGAGCTCGTCCACCACCACGGTGCCCCAGCGCGAGGTTTCCAGGTCCGGCGTGGTGGAGGCGATCAGGGGGTTGGGCGAGGTCCCCAGGGAGACGGCAACGGTGTCGATTTCCATGGTGTACTCGCTGCCGGGAATCGGGACCGGGCGACGGCGCCCGCTGGCGTCGGGCTCGCCCAGCTGCATCCGGATCAGCTCCATGGCGGCCACGTTGCTGCGCCCGTCGCTGATGAAGGCGATGGGCGCGCAGAGGAAGTGGAAATGGATGCCCTCCTCCTCGGCGTTTTCGACCTCCTCCAGGCGGGCGGGCATCTCCGCCCGGGTGCGGCGGTAGATGACGTTGACCTCCGGGGCCCCCAGGCGCACGGAACAGCGGGCGGCATCCATGGCCACGTTGCCGCCGCCGATGACGGCCACCCGTTTGCCGATCTTGATGGGGGTGGCGTACTGCGGGTGGAGGTAGCCTTTCATCAGGTTGGTGCGGGTCAGGAGCTCGTTGGCCGAGTAGACCATGTTGAGGTTCTCGCCCGGCACCCCCAGAAACATGGGCAGCCCCGCCCCGGTGGCCAGATAGACTGCGTCGTAGACGCCGTTTAACAGCTCGTCCAGGCTGTAGTTGATGCCGATCACGGTGTCCAGGTGGAGCTTGACCCCCAGCGACTCCACGTAGGCCACCTCGCGCTGAACGACGTCCTTGGGCAGCCGGAACTCCGGGATGCCGTACATCAGCACGCCGCCGGCGACGTGCAGGGCCTCGAACATGGTCACCTGGTGTCCCCAGACCGCCAGGTCCGCCGCCACGGTCAGCCCCGAGGGCCCGGTGCCCACCACGGCCACCTTCTTGCCGGTGGAGGCGGCGATTTCCGGTATGGCTGTGGCGCCCTCGGCCCGCTCCCAGTCGGCGATGTAGCGCTCCAGGCGGCCGATGGCGATGGGTGCGCCTTTCTTGTTGAGGGTGCAGGCCATCTCGCACTGCAGCTCCTGGGGGCAGACCCGGCCGCAGATCCCCGGGAGCGAGGTCTTGCGTTTGAGCACCTGGGAGGCGGCCTCGATGTCATTTTCCTGGAGCTGTTTGATAAAGTCCGGGATGTCGATCCCCACCGGGCATCCCGCCTGGCAGTTGCGTTTTTTGCACTGGATGCAGCGGCGCGCCTCCTCCATGGCCATTTCGTAGGTGTAGCCGGTGGCCACCTCGTCGAAATTGTGGCGACGCACCTCGGGGGCCTGCTTGGGCATCTCGATGCGGTTTAAATTGATTTTCGGCTTGGCGCGCTTGGCCTTTTTTTCCGGCTGGGCCTGAGGGGTCTTGCCGGTGTCTTCCCCATTTCCGCCCGAAGCCGGGGATTTTTTGGATTCACTCATGAATTCAACTCCTCGTGTGGAAAAAGAAGGCCGACGCGGCCGGCGCAGTGTGTGAACGCAAGGGGCGCGAAACCGCTGGCCACCGGCCGCCCTTCACCTTCGGCGCCGCCGTCGAGGCGGCATCACCATTGGGAACAGCCGCGGCACTGGAACCCCTGCTGCAACAGGCTGTCGTCGGCGTAAGTGCAGCGGCGGGCCATGAGCACATCCCAGCCCTGCACGGCGTGGCCGTCGAATTCCGGCCCGTGGACGCAGGCGAAGCGGTTGGTGCCCCCCACCGTCAAGCGGCAGGCGCCGCACATGCCCGTGCCGTCCACCATCAGGGGCGTCAAATGGACCATGGTCTTGATCTGGTAGGGGCGGGTCATTTCGCTGACCACGCGCATCAGGCAGATGGAGCACATCAAGACCACGCGGTCGACGGGCTTTTGGGGGTGATCGGCCAGCAGCCGGCGGATGGGCAGGGTGGCGCTTGGGGTGCTGTTTTCCCCCGGGGCCCCGGCGGCCAGGATCAGGCGGTCGCTCACCGCCTCCAGGGCCTCGCGGCCAAAGGCGGTCTCTGGGTCGGGGGCCTGTAAAATGGTGGTGATGCGGTTGTCGTGTTCTTTGAGGGCCTTGAGGATCGGGACGATGGCCGAAACCCCGTAGCCGCTGACCACCGTCAGGACGTGGCCGTAGTGGCCGATTTCAGCCGGCAAACCCAGCGGCCCGACGAAGTGCGCCAGGTTGTCGCCCACCGCCAGGGCCCCCATCTGGCGCGTGGTATCGCCGACCTCCACGTAAACGAACTCCACCGTTCCCGCTTCCCGGTCCCAGCCGCTGACGGTGAACGGCACCCGCTCGCCGCGTTCATCGACGATGAGGATCACAAACTGCCCCGGTTTGCAT
>JAJDNY010000126.1 GCA_022340425.1 Desulfobacteraceae bacterium
ATGACCGGGGCCATCCGCCCGGGGGACGTGGTCGTGATCCGCTATGAAGGCCCCATGGGCGGCCCCGGGATGCGCGAGATGCTGACGCCCACATCGGCCATCGCCGGCATGCAGCTCGACGGCCAGGTGGCCCTCCTGACCGACGGCCGCTTCTCCGGCGGCTCGCGCGGGGCGGCCATCGGCCACATCTCGCCGGAGGCCATGCAGGGCGGCCCGCTGGCGGCGGTACGCGAAAACGACCGGATCGCCATCGACATCCCGGCCAAAACACTCACCCTCAAGGTCCCGGAGGGCGACATCCATGACCGACTGGCGGCCTGGAGCGCACCCGCGCCCCGGATCACGCAAGGCTACATGGCGCGCTACGCCCGCATGGTGTCTTCGGCCAGCCGCGGCGCGGTGGTCCGCTGAGCCTGAACGCCGCGGGAACATCGAACCAGAAAGGAAGAAACCCCATGAAACTCACCGGTGCCCAGATCCTGATGAAAGTGCTCCAAGAGGAGGGGGTCGACACGCTGTTCGGCTATCCGGGGGGCGCGGTCATCGACATCTACGACGAGCTGGCCAAGACCGACATCCGCCACATCCTGGTGCGCCACGAACAGGGGGGCGTGCACGCCGCCGACGGCTACGCCCGCGCCAGCGGCAAGGTCGGGGTCTGCCTGGTGACCTCCGGCCCGGGGGCCACCAACACCGTCACCGGGATCGCCTCGGCCTATATGGACTCCATCCCGGTGGTGGTGATCACCGGCCAGGTGCCCACCCAGCTGATCGGCAACGACGCCTTCCAGGAGGTGGACATCGTCGGCATCACCCGCCCGTGCACCAAGCACAACTACCTGGTCAAAAACATCGACGACCTGGCCCGCATCCTGCGCGAGGCCTTTTTCCTGGCCCGCTCCGGACGCCCCGGCCCCGTCCTGGTGGACATCCCCAAGGACATCGCGCGCGCCATGGCGAGCTACAAGCTCCCCAAGAGCGTCAAAATGGCCTCCTACAACCCCACCTACAATCCCAATATGCGCCAGCTGCAAAAGGTGGTCAAACTGGTGCAGGAGGCCAAGCGCCCGGTGATCTTCGCCGGCGGCGGGGTCATCCTCTCCAAGGCCGCCCCGGAGCTGACCGCATTCGCCCGCAAAACCCAGATCCCGGTCACCACCTCGCTGATGGGGCTGGGGGCCTTCCCGGGTTCCGATCCGCTCTGGCTGGGGATGATCGGGATGCACGGCACCTACCGGGCCAACATGTCCACCGGCGTCTGCGACCTCTTGATCGCCATCGGGGTGCGCTTCGACGACCGGGTCACCGGCAAGACCGAGGCCTTTGCGGCCCAGTCGAAAATCGTGCACATCGACATCGACCCCACTTCGATCCGCAAAAATATCCCGGTCACCGTGCCGGTGGTGGGCGACTGCAAGATCTCCCTGGGGCACCTCAACCAGCTCATCGACGCCTTGGACCTGAGCGATTTAAGCGACCGGCGCCGGGAGTGGCTGGAAACGATCGACGGTTGGAAGAGCACAAAACCGCTGGCCTACCAGCAAGGCGAGGCCATCAAGCCCCAGTTCGTGATCGAAAAGCTCTACGAGCTGACCCGCGACCGGGAGACCATTATCACCACCGAGGTGGGCCAGAACCAGATGTGGGCGGCCCAGTACTACCACTTCGAAAAACCCGGACACTTCATCACCTCCGGCGGCCTGGGGGTGATGGGCTTCGGCCTGCCGGCGGCCATCGGCGCCCAGATGGCCTGCCCCGACAGCCTGGTGGTGGATGTGGCCGGCGACGGCAGCATCCAGATGAACATCCAGGAGATGGCCACCGCCGTCCAGTACGGCCTGCCGGTCAAGGTGGTGATCTTAAACAACCGCTATCTGGGGATGGTGCGGCAGTGGCAGGAGCTGTTTTACGAGTGCCGCTACGCCTGCACCGCCATGGAGCACGCCCCGGATTTCGTCAAGCTGGCAGAGGCCTACGGTGCGGTCGGCCTGCGGGCCGAAAAACCCGAGGAGGTCGAAGCGGTCCTGCGGGAGGGCCTTTTCTCGCCCCGCACCGTGATCATGGACTTCAAGGTGCAGCAGACCGAGTGTGTCTACCCGATGGTCCCGGCAGGCGCGCCGATCACCGAGATGCTGCTGGTTTAGCCGCCTGCGGCAGGCGCCAGGAAAGGAGTGACCGCCATGACCGAAGAAAATCACGTCCTGTCTCTTCTGGTGGACAACGAACCGGGGGTGCTCTCGCGCATCGTGGGCCTTTTCAGCGGCCGGGGCTTCAACATCGAAAGCCTCTGCGTGGCGGAGACCACCGACCCCGGGATCTCGCGCATCACCATCGTCACCAAGGCCAACGCCCCGGTGGTGGAGCAGATCAAAAAGCAGCTCAACAAGCTGATCAACATTCTGAAGGTCCACGAACTCACCGGCCATGACTTTGTCCAGCGCGAAATGGCGCTTATCAAGGTCACCGCTAAGCCGGAGCATCGGGCCGAAATTCTGCGGATCGTGGACATCTTCAGGTGCAAGGTGGTGGACGTCGGTCAGGAGCACTACACCATCGAGGTGACCGGCGACCAGGGCAAACTGGCCGCCATCATCAGTCTGCTGAAACCCCTGGGGATCAAGGAGATCGCCAAAACGGGGATCATCGCCCTTTTCCGGGAGCCCAAATGACCCGGCCGCGGGCCGGCCGCCGCCCCGCTTTTTTCATCCAAAACCCAAAGGAGCAAGGACATGGCACAAATTGATTTTGGAGGCGTCATCGAGGAGGTCATCACGGCCGAGGAGTTTACCCTCGAGCAGGCGCGTGAAACCCTCAAAAACGAGGTGATCACCATCCTGGGTTACGGTGTGCAGGGACCCGGCCAGGCGCTCAACCTGCGGGACAACGGCTTTCCCGTGATCGTCGGTCAGCGGGAGGGCACCGGCTCCTGGCAGCGCGCCGTGGAGGACGGCTTTGTGCCGGGCAACACCCTGCTGCCCATCGAGGACGCCGCCCGCAAGGGCACTGTGGTCCAGTACCTGCTCTCGGATGCCGGTCAGATGGCCCTTTGGCCGCGGGTCAAGCCGTGCCTCAACGAAGGCGACGCGCTGTATTTCTCCCACGGCTTCTCGGTGGTCTACAAGGACCAGACCGGGATCGTGCCGCCGCCCAACGTGGACGTCATCCTGGTGGCCCCCAAGGGCTCAGGGCGCACGGTGCGGACCAACTTCCTGGCCGGCAGCGGCATCAACTCCAGCTTCGCCGTCCACCAGGACTTTACCGGCCGGGCCCGGGAGCGGGCCCTGGCGCTGGGGATCGCCATCGGCTCCGGCTATCTTTTTCCCACCACCTTCGAAAAAGAGGTCCACAGCGATCTCACCGGCGAGCGCGGCATTCTGATGGGCGCCCTGGCCGGGGTGATGGAGGCCCAGTACACCCTGCTGCGCCGGCACGGCCACAGCCCCAGCGAAGCCTTCAACGAAACCGTCGAGGAACTCACCCAGAGCCTGATCCGGCTGGTGGCCGAAAACGGCATGGACTGGATGTTCGCCAACTGCAGCACCACCGCCCAGCGCGGCGCGCTGGACTGGGCGCCGCGCTTCCGGGAGGCGGTGGCGCCGGTTTTCGACGCCCTCTACGAGAGCGTCATTTCCGGCAAGGAAACCGAACGCACCCTGAAGCTCAACAGCGCCCCGGACTACCGCGAAAAGCTGCGGGTGGAACTCGACCGCATCAAAAACTCCGAAATGTGGCGGGCCGGGGCCGCGGTACGCGCCCTGCGGCCGGAAAACCGCGAATAGACGCCGCTTGCGGGCCGCGTTCTGCGCGGGGCGCCCGGGACGGGGCCCCCGCGCGGCCGGCCAGGCGGCGGTGGGAGTATGACCATGCAACCGACCTTTATCTACGACACCACCCTGCGCGACGGCACCCAGGGGGAAAACATCAACTTCAGCGCGCTTGAAAAGCTCAGCATCGCCGAGCGCCTGGATGATTTCGGGGTCCACTACATCGAAGGCGGCTGGCCCGGTTCCAACCCCCGGGACAAGCAGTTTTTCGAAATCGCCCGCCGGGTGACGTTCAAAAACGCACGAATCGCCGCCTTCGGCGCCACCCGCAAACCCGGCACCCCCGCCGACCGGGACCCCAACCTGAAGGCGCTGCTGGAAAGCGGCTGCCAGAGCGTCACGATTTTCGGCAAAAGCTGGGACCTGCACGTCACCCGGATCATGGACAACACCCTGGAGGAGAACCTGGCCATGATCCGTGAAACGGTGGCCTATCTCAAGTCCCAGGAGCGTGAGGTGATTTACGACGCCGAACATTTTTTCGACGGCTTCAAGGCCAACGCGGCCTATGCCCTGCAAACGGTGACCGCCGCCTGCCACGCCGGCGCGGCCTTTATCGTGCTCTGCGACACCAACGGCGGCAGCCTGCCCTTTGAAATCGAAGCGGCGATCGCCGCCCTTCAGGAGCACCTGGCCCGGCAGGGGCCCGCCTGCGCCGCGGTTCGGCTGGGAATCCACGCCCACAACGACTGCGGGCTGGCGGTGGCCAACAGCATCGCCGCGGTCCGGGCCGGGGCGGTCATGGTTCACGGCACGATCAACGGCTACGGCGAGCGCTGCGGCAACGCCGACCTGACCTCCATCGTGCCGATCCTGTGCACCAAGCTCGAGATCCCCTGCGTGAGCCCTGAAAGCTTAAAAAAAATCCGCAAGCTCTCCCGCTTCGTGAGCGAGACCGCCAACATGACGCCCCTCAACAGCCGCCCTTTCGTGGGCGAAAGCGCCTTCGCCCACAAGGGCGGGATCCACGTCAGCGCCGTCATGAAGTCCCCCTGCGCCTACGAGCACATGGCGCCCGAAAAGGTCGGCAACCACCGGCGGGTGCTGGTTTCGGATCTTTCCGGCAAGAGCAACGTGACCTACAAGGCCCGCGAGCTGGGGCTGGATTTGGGCGCAAACGGCGTTGACAGCCAGAAGATCGTCAACGAGATCAAGCGCCTGGAGCAGGAGGGCTACCAGTTCGACGTGGCCGAGGGCTCCTTCAAGATCCTGCTGGAAAAATTCACCGAGCAGTACACCCCGCTCTTCGAGCTGGAATCCTTCCGGGTGACCATCGAAAAGGACCAGGACCGGCCTTGCAGCGCGCACGCCACCATCAAGATCCGGGTCGGGGACCAGGCGGAGATCACGGCGGCCGAGGGCAGCGGCCCGGTCAGCGCCCTGGACAACGCCCTGCGCAAGGCCCTGGACAAGTTCTACCCCGACCTGGACCACATGCGCCTGGTGGACTTCAAGGTGCGGGTCATCGACGGCCGCGATGGCACCGCCGCGCGGGTGCGGGTCTTCATCCAGTCCCGCGACCAGGACCGGGTCTGGAGCACCATCGGGGTTTCGGAAGACATCATCGAGGCCAGCTGGCACGCGCTGGCCGACAGCTTCCAGTACAAGCTGGCCAAGGAGGCCGAGTACGCCGGCTCCGAGCGGGAGGCGGGGTGAGCGGCGCACCTGCCGCGGTCCATCCGCCTGCCGCCAGACGGCAAAGGAGAATTCCAGTGAACGTGAAGGAAAGGTCAGCCGCCGCAGGACCGCATCACCCCCGGGTCCTGCGGCGCATGCTCCTGGGATGAAACCCCGGTTTGAGAGCGTGTGACCGGACGGTCCGCGGGGCCGCCCGGGTTGGTCCGCCTTGACGGACCCCACCAGATCCAGATTGAAGGAGTTTCATCATGAGCGAACGCGTCTATATTTTCGACACCACCCTGCGCGACGGCGAGCAGTCCCCCGGGGCCAGCATGAACACGGCGGAAAAAATGCGCCTGGCCAACCAGCTGGAAAAGCTCGGGGTCGACATCATCGAGGCCGGTTTTCCGGCAGCCTCCGACGGCGATTTCGAAGCGGTCTCCCAGATCGCCGGCAAACTGCAGCGCACCGAGGTGGCCGGTTTGTGCCGGGCCTCCAAGGCGGATATCGACCAGGCCTGGGCCGCCGTCAAAACGGCGGTCAAGCCCCGGATCCATACCTTCATCGCCACCTCCGACATCCACCTGCAGTACAAGCTCAAGATGAGCCGCGAGGAGGTGGCGGCAGCAGCGGTCGAGGCCGTGCGCTACGCCAAGACCTTCACCCCCAACGTGGAGTTTTCGGCCGAGGACGGCTCCCGCAGCGACCGCGACTATCTCTGCCGGGTATTCGAGGCCGCCATCGCAGCCGGCGCCACCACCGTGAACCTGCCCGATACCGTGGGCTACGCCATCCCGGAGGAATTCGCCGACCTGGTGCGCTACGTCATCGCCCACACCCCCAACATCCACCAGGCGGTCCTGAGCATCCACTGCCACAACGACCTGGGCCTGGCCACGGCCAACACCCTGGCCGCCATCCGGGCCGGCGCACGCCAGGCGGAAGTCACCATCAACGGCATCGGCGAACGCGCCGGCAACACCTCCCTGGAGGAAGTTGTCATGAGCCTGCACACCCGGCCCAACTTCCTGCCCATGGAAACCGGCATCCGCACCGAGCACATCTACCCCACCAGCCGCCTGGTGAGCATGATCACCGGCATCATCGTGCAGCCCAACAAGGCCATCGTGGGAGCAAACGCCTTTTCCCACGAGGCCGGCATTCACCAGGACGGGGTCCTCAAAAACCCCATGACCTACGAGATCATGAAGCCGGAGACCATCGGCCTGAGCACCAACAAGCTGGTGCTCGGCAAGCACTCCGGCCGCCACGCCCTGCGCAGCCACTTGAAAGACCTGGGCTACGACCTCTCCGACGAGGAGTTGCGGATCGTCTTCACCCAGTTCAAGGAGCTTGCCGACAAGAAGAAGCACGTGATGGACGAGGACCTGGAGGCCATCGTAACCGAGGGCATCCTGCGCACCGCCGACATCTTCAAGTTGGAGTACCTCAACGTCAGCGCCGGCACCACGGTCTTGCCCATGGCCAGCGTCAAGCTCGCGGTCAACGGCCGCTCGGTGATGGGTGCGGGCTACGGCAACGGCCCGATCGACGCGACCTTCAACACCATCGCCAAGCTCACCGGAACCTCCTCCGAGCTGCTGCGCTTCACGGTGGGAGCGCTGACCGGCGGCACCGACGCCATGGGCGAGGTGATCGTGCGCCTGCGGGAAAACGGCCTGGTGGCTCTGGGCAAGGGGTCCGATCCCGACATCATCACCGCCAGCGCCAAGGCCTACCTCAACGGTTTGAACCGCCTGGAATACCTTAAGGCCCACCCGCTCAGGGCCGCCCAGGTGCTTTAAACCACGGGAATTTGAAACGATGCGGCCGGGGGAGGCCACCCTCCCCCGACCGCTGTTTCGGCTTTACCCCTCAGCCTCCCCGCTGCAAAACCGAGTTTCAGCTCATCTTCCCCTTGCGGCGGCGGGCGAACAGCCCCATCCCCACCAGCCCGGTTCCCAGCAGCAGCACCGTCGCCGGTTCGGGCACGGGCGCCGCACCGGGGATGGTGTCGTTGCCAGGGCGGTGGTTTCGGTTGTTAAACCTGCCGCTTCTGATCATTTCGGCAAAGATGTTGGCGGCAAAAAATCGAAGCGGGTGGCGAGCGGAGCCATTTTCCCGGATGGCGTTCATGCCCAGACCTTGGGTAAAATACCCCTCGACGTCGGTTCCTCCCTCAAAAGCGCCATCGCCGCCGAACCTGAAAGAGCCAGAGGGCCTAAACTCACGCGGCTGAATGGTGTCGAAAGCACCCCAGATGGCGCTGTAGATACCTCTACCGATCGGGTTTGGCCCATTACAACCATTAGTCAGCCCACACCCGTCCCCGATAGATTTGTCCCCCTTGGAAATTCCTCCGATGTGTTTCGGGTTGAGAAGGAGGTCGTTGACAGCGAACGAGCATGCCCAGGCGCTGCCGACTATTAGAAAGATCGACAAGACAACCAGCGACAACAACCAGAGCTTCTTTTTCATCTTTGCCTCCATTTCATCTCTGCGACCGGTTGGCTGAACAACCCCCGCAGGTTAGGCCCTCCCTCATCCTCTCTGGGAGGGGGAAAGAGCAAAACCCTCACCAAGATGTAAAA